>JBDSIP010000397.1:0-7328 GCA_039917915.1 Thermoflexales bacterium | reverse complement strand
CGATCCCATTCCTGCTCAAGCGCCTGCGCCTCGATCCCGCGCTGTCTTCGGCGGTGATCGTGACGACGTTTACGGACTGTTGCGGCTTTGCGTTCTCGTTGGGCCTGGCGACGCTGTTGCTGCGATTTTTGATCTAGCTACCCTTGACAAAAGAAGCTTCCGGAGGCGATATCCCCCGGCGGAGCCGGGGGATATCGCCTCCGGAAGCTTCTTTTGTCAAGGGTAGCTAGATCAAAAATCGCAGCAACAGCGTCGCCAGGCCCAGCGAGAACGCAAAGCCGCAACAGTCCGTAAACGTTGTCACGATCACCGCCGATGACAGCGCGGGATCGAGGCGCAGGCGCTTGAGCAGGAATGGGATCGAGGTCCCGGCGATCCCGGCCACGACCAGATTCCCCATCATCGCAATCCCGATCACGCCGCCCAAGATCGCGTTCCCCTTCCACAACGCAACACCGCCGCCGACGACCAGCGCAATCCCGAGCCCCTGTAACAAGCCGATGAAGGTCTCCTTGAGCACGACCCGCAAGGTGTCGTTCGCATCGACCTCGCCTGTGGCCAGACCGCGGACCAGAATCGCGATGCGCTGCGTGGCCGCGTTGCCGCCTTGCCCGGCGACCATGCTCTGCATCGCGGCCAGGATCGCCACCTGGGCGATCGTGCTCTCGAACAGGCTCACCACCCAGGCGGCCAGAAAGGCGGTGCCCAGGTTTATGTACAGCCAGGGCATCCGCCGGCGCATCGACAACCCGATCGAGCTGAAGACCTTCTCCTCATCCGGGTTACCGCTCAAGCGGAAGACGTCCTCGGTGGCCTCTTCCTCGATCACATCGACCAGGTCGTCGACCGTGATGACGCCGATCAGGCGGCCCTCGCCATCGACCACCGGCAGGGCCAGAAACCCATGCCGCTTGAGCAACCGGGCGCACTCCTCCTGGTCGGTGCCGGCCGGCACGCTGACGACGTTCGGACTCATGACCGCGTGAATCGGCGCGAGCGGACTTGAGGTGATCAGCGCGCGCAGGGCGACCACACCCACGAGCTTGCGGTCGCGATCGACGACGAAGAGGTAGTAGGGCAGAGCGTCCTCTGGGTGCCACTGGCGCAGGGCCTCGATCGCATCCTGGGCCGTCATGTTCGGGCGCAGAGTCAGGAAGCTGTTGGTCATCAAGCCGCCGGCGCTCTCGTCGGGGTGGATGAGCAACGGGCGGATATCATCCGCGTCCTCCATCGCCGCCAGCACCTGCTCTTTGCGCTTGTCGGGCAGGTCGCCAATCACGTCGGCGGCGTCGTCGGGCTCCATCTCGTCCAACACCCGCGCCAGCGTGGTGTCGTCGACCCGCTCGGCCAGCTCAGCCTGGTCGTCGGTGTCGAGGCTGGCCATAATCCCGGCCGAATCTTCCGGCTCCATCCGCGGCAGCATGGCGGCCTGATCGTCGACGTCGAGCTCGTCAAAGACGTCGTGGACGTCGACCTGTTCATTGAGCAGATCGAGCGCGGCGATGGCGCCGCCGACATCGTCGCGGTCCAGGGCCTTGCGGACGAGGTCGAGGACATCGTCCGCGCTGGGGCGGGGGAGTGTGGTCATGGCAACTCCTTGGATGCGCGCAAACCAACGCGAATCGCCGGAGCTGCCGGCGATCTACGTGTGGTCCGCGCCGCGTTTATGCGGTAACGAACAATCCTTGTTCATGCGTGCTTTTTGGCTTGCCAGTGTGTCGCCCAGAATCGCCCGAAAGACCGGCTCCGGAGGCGATATCCCCCTGCCCAGCAGGGGGATATCGCCTCCGATGACCGACTCGGTCAGGAATCCTCAGGCGACCCGGAAGGCAAGTCCTTCATGTTTCCCGATTCGAACATTGGTCTGGTTGCCCGCTACCGGGTGCGCGGCATTCGTGCCGAACTCGCCGATCAACATGGCCCCATCCTGAATCTGATGCGCGGGCACAAACGTCAGCGTAACGTTCGCTGGCGTCGATCCCGTGTTCAAGACCGTGATTATCTTCTCTTCTCCCCGCTTGCGCAAGGTCGCGACGATTTGTCCGTGGGCGTGGACGATGGCGAACTCGCCGTCGCGCAGGGCGCGGAAGCGCGCGCGCAGAGCGACTGCGCGTTTGACATAGTCGCGCAGGTCAACATTCCACTGGGCCGGGTCCCAATTGAAGGCCCGCCGGTTGTCCGGGTCCTTGGCTCCGAGCATGCCGATCTCGTTTCCGTAATAGATGCTCGGCGCGCCAGGGTAGGTCATTTGGAATAGGGTGGCCAGCTTGAGCGCGTCGATGTCGCCCCGGGCGATGGATAGGAAGCGGGCGGTGTCGTGGCTGTCCAGGACATTCAACTGGGCGAGGTTGATACCCCAGTCGTAGAGCCGCAGGTTGCGCAGGATCATCTCGGCGAAGCCGGCCGCGTCGACGGTGTGCACGGGCGCATAGCCCACATCGCTGGCCAGCCCGTGATCGATCTTGCTGCCGGCAAAGAAGCCGAGACAGGCCTTGGTGAACTGATAGTTCATCACCCCGTCGAACTGGTCGCCCCGCAGCCAACGCTGGGCCTCGTGCCAGATCTCGCCCACGATGTAGGCCTCGGGGTTGATCGCCTTGACCCGGGTCCGAAATTCCTGCCAGAAGCTGTCGTCGTTGATCTCGGCCGGCACATCCAGCCGCCAGCCGTCCGCGCCCATGCGAATCCAGTGCTCAGCCACGTCAAAGATGTATTCGCGCACGGCAGGCGTGTTGGTGTTGAACTTGGGCAGGTCGGGAATGTCCCACCAGGCCTCATACCCGAGCGGCTTCTTCTCCTCGTAGGCGTGCAAGGGAAAGCTCTTGAAGTTGAACCAGTCCAGATAGGGCGACTCGCGCCCGTTTTCGAGGGCGTGGTTGAAGTAGTAGAAGCCCCGGCTGGCGTGGTTAAAGACGCCGTCGAGGACGATTTTCATCCCCCGCGCGTGGGCGCCGTCGAGGAGAGCCTTGAAGGCGGTGTTGCCGCCCAGGATCGGGTCGACCCGATAGTAGTCGTGAGTGTGATAACGGTGATTGGCCGTGCTTTGGAAGATCGGCGTGAAATAGACCGCCGTGATGCCCAGCTCCTGCAGGTAATCGAGGTTCTCCAGCACACCCATAAGGTCGCCGCCCTTGAAGCCGCGGGTGGTCGGTTTGTGATCCCAGGCTTCCAACTTCGAAGGTTTTGCGACGGAGGCCGACTGGGCGAACCGGTCGGGGAATATCTGGTAAAAGGTGGCGTGGTGAATCCACTCGGGCGTCGAAATGCTCATAGTTAAACCGGTTTGGCAAAGCGTCTTGGCTGGAGGCGGCCATTGTAAGCCGGTTTTGTGGGAGCGCTCTCAGGCTGCCTCACCCACGCGAAAGATGAAGGTTCGGAAACACACATCCCCGCTCCGGCCTAAGCCGAGGCGGGGATATGTGCTTCCGAAAACCCGTTTGCGCGGGTGGGGTTACTTGACCGCGATCTTGATGGTCTTGGGCTTGACCACTTCCGCCTTGGGCACGGACAGGGTCAGAATCCCATTCTCAAACTCGGCGTCGGCCTTGTCGGCGTTCACTTCGGTTGGCAGGCTGAGCATGCGCTGGAACGACATATGCCGAATCTCCTTGCGGTGGTAGTGATTCTTCCCGTCTTCGGCGACCTGTTCGTCCTTGGCCTCACCCTTGAGGGTCAGGACACCGTTCTCGATGCTGACCTCGACCTGCTCAGGCTTCCAGCCCGGGAGTGCGGCTTTGACCACAAAGCCGTTCTCGTTCTCCATCACATCGAGCGCCGGCGCGTCCAGATTGCCGCCCTCGACCGTCCCCAGCCACTGATTTGGGCTGACCACGGCGTTCTGGAACATCCGGTCCATGATGTCGCGGAGCGACACCATCTCGGGTACGGGGCTGATGGTTCTGCGAATAATGCGTGTCATTTCGATTGCCTCCACTTGTTAAACCGCGCCGTGTTTGCGGCGCTTTCGATTGTTGATGAAGGCAATTTAGCCCGCGAATATTTGAGCCACGCAGCCGCGGCGTTAGCGTTTTGTTTGAGTCGAACCTATTCGAGCAACGATACCCCCGGCGTCCGCTGGAAGTATCGTTGCCGGGGGTTGCGCAAGGCAAACGCATCACTCAATTTGAGGTAACCGCCGCGCTAAGGACGGTTCGCAGGTAATCGGGGGTGATCGCCACGCGCATGCGCTTGTTCTTCAGACTGGCCTTGTAGGTTGTTTCCAGTCTTGGCAGATTCAGCACGAAGCGCCGCAGGACAGCGATGTTGGCCGATTGGCGTCCAACCCGATTGCGGGCGAGATCTTCTCGGAAGACTGTGTCCAGCGGCCAGTGCGCCCGGCTTTCGATCCCGTCAGGCGCCACCAGCGCCCGCTGGGGTTGAAATGTTCGATGACATCAGGCTCGCTGAGCAAGGTGTACTCGCGCGTTTCCTTTTGGACGTGGACTGTTTCCCGAGTCGTCCAGGTTTTGTGCTCGACGCCCCGAAAGTTGTTCTTGTCCTCATGGTCAAAGGCAAGGACCATGTTTTCGTGGAGCGTGGCCTGGTTCTCTTTCAACCCCAACGCTTCGTCTCCGCTTTGCTCAAGGATCGTTTGGGTATTCTGCGCTTGGTTATTGGCCGCATCCGTCGACACGATGCAGTTCTTGAATACCAACAGCTTCAGGAGTTCCAGCACCATGGCAATTTCATGGCCGTCCTCCGCCACGGTCTTTTGAGCCGCACAAACCCGGTGGACCCCAGGCACGCTTTGACGATCTCTATCGCAGAGCGCCAGGAATATTGGCAAAATGGTCTTCCAACAGCATCGCAATGCGTGTCATCCCGCGATATTTGCGCAGACCTCAAACTATGGTATGCGTTTGCTTTGCCCTATCGTTGCTTGAACAAGCATTCGGGACAATTTGTGTGGATAATACGCCACTGTCTTGACACGTAGCGCGCATCAAACTCGTGCTTTGGGGGAATATCAGTTGGGCTTGGCAAATGAGGTTGTTGTTCATATTGCGTCTTATCTGGAACCTGAACACGTTGATACGATTCGGCGGGTTGACCCGCGTCTGGACGTGCTCTACGACCCAGCGCTACTGCCGGCGCCGCGCTACATCGCCGACCACGGCGGAGGCCCGCTGACGCGCACGGCCGAGCAGGAGCAGCGCTATCGGGCGATGCTGGCCCGGGCGGAGGTGATTTTCGATTTCGACCGCGGCCACGCCACGGACCTGCGCGAGGTAGCCCCCCGCCTGAAATGGCTGCAGGCCACCAGCGCCGGGATTGGCCAGTATGTCAAGAAGAACGGTCTGGACAAAACCGGGGTCGTGTTTACCACCTCGAGCGGCGTGCACGCCCGTCCGCTAGCCGACTTCTGCACGATGGCGATGCTGATGTTCGCAAAGGACTATTTCGGCATGCAGCGCGACCAGCGCGCCCGGCACTGGGAGCGCACCTGCGCCGAGGATTTGAGCGGCAAGACGCTCGCTATCGTCGGGGTGGGCAACGTCGGGCTGGAGGTTGCGCGCCAGGCCAAGTGCTTCGACATGCGGGTGCTGGGGATTGCGCGGGCCACAACCGAAGCGCCGAACGTCGACGAGTTTTACACCCGGACCCAACTTCGCGACATGCTGCCCCAGGCCGATTACCTGGTCCTCATCGCCCCGCACACGCCCGAGACGGAGAACATGATCGGGGGCGCAGAGCTGGCCCTGATGAAGCCGACGGCGGTCTTCATCAACATCGCCCGCGGCACGCTGGTCGATGAGGATGCCCTGATCGCCGCACTGCGCGAAGGACGCCTGGCCGGGGCTGCGTTAGACGTGTTCCGAACCGAGCCGTTACCGCCCGAATCGCCGTTGTGGGACATGCCGAACGTCATCGTCAGCCCGCATTCGGCCAGCACCGTGCGGAAGGAAAACGCCCGCATCACCGCGCTGTTTTGCGAAAATCTGCGAAGATATCTGGATGGGCAGCCGTTGCTGAACGTTCTGGACACAAACCTGTTGTACTGACCTGACTCGCCCAACGCGCCTCGCGTTCGGATGCGTTCATTTCGACCCGATTTAGGTGGAGGAATTAAGATCATGGCATCTCGTAAATTGAGGGTGGGTGTGTTGGGCGCGGGCGCATGGGCCAACAACGCTCACATTCCGGGCTGGCAGCGCCATCCCAACTCCGAAGTGGTTGTCCTGTGCGATCCTCAGAAAGAAATGGCTGACGCGCTGGCCACAAAGTACAGTATCCCCAAAGTCGAGACCGACCACCGGGCCGTGATCGAGCGGGCCGACATCGATGTGATCGACGTGGTCACGCCCAGCGCCAAACACTTCGAACTCGCCTGGGCGGCGCTGGAGGCCGGCAAACACGTACTGGTCGAAAAGCCGGTTGCCTACGACTTTCGCGACACGCTGCGGGCCCGTGATCTGGCCGCCTCCAAGGGTCTGAAGACCAAGGTCGGCCTGACCTTTCGCTACGCCCCGGCCATGCAATACATGCGCGACCTGATCGTTCAGGGGTACATCGGGACTCCCTTCATCTTCAACGGCTTCGAGCAGAACTCGCAGTGGCTGGACCCGATGAACCCGCTGCGCCAGATTCCCGATCCCTATGCAGACCAGTCCCAGATTCACGTGTCCTCCCTGGAGGGTTACGGCGCGCCCGTCATCGACATCATGCACTTGTGCGTGGGCGCGGATCTGCAACAGATCGTCGCCACAATGAAGAATTTCATCCCCGAGCGAATGGTGCGGCAGACCGGCACCGTCATGCGCCAGAACATCGACGATGGCGACATCTTCATGGGTGAATTCACGAATGGCGCGATTGGCTCCATCCAGACCTCGTTTGTCACGGTCGGCAATTATCCGGGCATCGAGGCGCGGGTATGGGGCAGCGAAGGCGCGCTGTGGGTCCGGCTGATCGAGGAGTTCGGGGTGTGCGAAGTGCTGCGCGGAGCCAAGCCAAACGACGTCGAGTTCAAGCAGCTCGAAGTGCCCCAGAAATACTACCCGCCGGGCGGCTCGCCGCGCGAGAACTGGCGGACCTTGTTCTACGCCAACCTCATCTCGAACTTCGTGGAGGAGATCCTGAGCGACGGGCCGGAAAACCAGGGCAACTTCACCGACGGCGCCTGGGTTCAGGAAGTTATCAATGCGGCCGAGGTCTCGTTCCGCAAGCGGGCCTGGCAGACCCTCCCGCTCCCGCGCTAGGCCGTCAATCCGCATGGACGCATGCCGCCCGGAGGCCCATTGACGCAGTCATTCGACGCCTGGCTCGACCGCTTCTTCGCTGCGTACTACGCCCGCCGGCCGGTGAGCGCCACCTTCATTGGCGTTCAC
>JBDSIP010000396.1:0-16422 GCA_039917915.1 Thermoflexales bacterium | reverse complement strand
GTGTAGTCCAGCGCTTCCTTCCAGGTCGCGTTCTTAAACTTGCCTTCGCCCCGTTGCCCCACTCGAATCATCGGCTGCTTGAGCCGGTCCGAGTCGTAGACGAAAGATGGGCCGGCCTGACCGCGCGCGCACAACAGGCCGCGGCTCTTGGGATCCTTCGGGTTGCCATCGATCTTGACGACCTTGCCATTCACCGAAGTGGCCACGACCCCGCAACGCCACGGGCACATGTCGCAAACGTTATAGGACAGCTTCTGCGGCTGGCGATACCAGGGGAGGCGCGCGCTCAGCCGGCGCATGGCAGGCGCGATCTGCTGAACCACAGGCAGCGCCGCGGCGCTTGCCATTGCGGCGGATGCGCCCTGCAAAAATCTACGGCGTGTAATCGGTTGGGGTTGGGTCACTTGATTGGTCCTTCAGGCCCGGGCGCGCGCCTCGCGTTCCATCGCCCGTGTGATCAGACAGAGCATGCTGAGCAGCCACTCCTGATCGAGATGTTCTTTGGGCAGCCCGACGCACACGCCGGCTTCCCACAGGCACTGCCGATACTGGCGGAGTTGCAGGGGCATGACGACGATGGTGCGCACACCGGGATGCAATTCAGCCAGCGTATGGAGGAAGTTCGGCGTCGCCGGCCCGGCGATCTCCCAGTCCAGCAGGACGACATCGCACAGATGCGCGCCGACGCGTTCGACAAGCTCGTCACGCGAGGCCGCATACTCGGCCTTGATATCGAGGGGAAGAAGTCTGAGCGCGGACCTCACCAGGGTCTGGTAGAGGTCCAGGGATTCCGGGTCAGGCGCCGCGATCAGCAGCCGAACATTCATTGCGCCTTTGATCCTATCCGGCGAGGACCGCTTTGTCTGTCGGGACAACCCCCTGTTTTCGCCGGGGAAAATACCCTACGTCCCCGAACCGCTCACGCTTACGTTTCCGTTATCGTTGACGCTTGCGTCGACGTCGACGTCGACGTAGACGTTGACGTTGACGTTTACGTTTACGTTTACGTCTACGTCTACGTCAACGTAAACGTCTACGTCTACGTCTACGTCTACGTCTACGTCTACGTTTACGTTTACGTTTACGTTTACGTTTACGTTTACGTTTACGTTTACGTTTACGTTTACGTTTACGTTTACGTTTACGTTTACGTTTACGTCGACGTCGACATCGACGTCTACGTAAACGTGAACGTGAACGCAAGGGTGGACGTCGACGTAAACGGACGTGTCAACGAGCACGGGACGCGTCAGGACGCGTCGGCGAGCAGTCCACGCGCAAGGGCATAGCGGACCAGGGCTGGCCGGCTGTCGAGGCCGAGCTTCTCCATGATCCGAGCACGGTAAGTTTCCACGCTCTTGGGGCTGAGATACAACCGCTCGGCGATATCGCCAGCCGTGTGCCCCAGAGCCAGCAGGCGCAGCACCTCGCGCTCGCGCTCGCTCAGGCGCTCGTAGGCATCCTGCTCGTTCCCAGACTGGATCCGGGTGAGGTAGTCCTCGAGAACCATCCGCGTCGCTGAGGGATATAGAAATGCCTCACCCCGCGCGACCACGCGGATGGCCTCGACCAGTTCAGTGTCAATCGTCGACTTGAGGACATAGCCGGAAGCGCCCGCTCTGAGCACTGAGAACAGGTAGCGCTCCTGGGCATGCACGGTGAGAATCAGGATGTGTGAGGACTGACCCAACGCGCGGATACGCCGAGTGGCCTCGAGGCCGTCCATTTCGGGCATCGAGATGTCCATGACGACGACATCGGGTTTGAGCAGTGCGGCCTGGGCGACCCCTTCGACGCCATTGGCGCCCTCGCCCACGACGACCATGTCAGGCTCGGTCTCGAGCAGCGTGCGCAGGCCAAGGCGCACAACGAAATGGTCGTCGACGATCAATATTCGGATCTTGTCCATGCGGTCATCCCCCAACGGGAGCGGTTGCCGTCACCCGCGTGCCCTGCTGGGGCCGTGAGTCGATTTTGAGCGTTCCGCCGACGAGCGCCAGCCGCTCGCGCATTCCCGACAAACCCAGCCCGCGATGCTCGGTATGTGAGCGCGCCGGATCGAAGCCCCGGCCGTCGTCCTCGATGACGAGCGTCACGTCGGCAGCGTTTCGCCGCAGGGTGACCCGCGCGTTCGTTGCGCCGGCATGCCGGGCGGTATTTGTCAACGCTTCCTGCCCCACCCGATAGAACGCGAGCTCGATGTCCTTGGGCAGGCGGCGGTCGATGCCGACGGTCTTGATGCTGGCCTGGAGCGCGCCACTGGCGTTGATCTCGTCCACTTGCCAGGCCAGGGCTTCGCTCAAACCAAGGTCCTCCAGAATCTTGGGCCGCAGTTCGAGGGCGATCCGGCGGACATCGTCGAGCGCCTGGGCGGTCAGCTTGCGCAATTCCTTCGAATGCAAGCGGACCTGCTCAGGTTCGCCCGACCTTTCGAGCAAATGGAGGCGGACCAGCATCATGGTCAAAGTCTGCGCGCTCTGATCGTGCAGCTCGCGGGCGACCCGCTGGCGCTCGTCCTCCTGGGCCTCGAGGATGCGCTGGCTGAACGTGCGCAGTTCCTGGTTGGCCTCGGTCTGGGCAGTCAGCATCTGATTGAAGGTCTCGGTGAGAAGCGCAAAACGGTCATCGTCCTGCCTTCCCGGGACGAGGCGGGCGGTGAGGTCCCCGCCGCGCACGCGGTTGACGGTGGCCTGCAGGCGGTCCAGCGGGCGCAGCGCGACGCGCAGCACACCATAGTTGATGAGAAAGCTGAGGATCAGACCGACTGCGCCGAAGACCGGGATCAACTCGTAATGCGGGTCATTGGGAAAGGCTTGGACGTGCCAAACGGTGGCGACCGTACCGCCAATGGCCCCGATCGCCACCAGGGCCGAGTTAGCCAGCAGGATCTTGTAGATCAGGCGGATCCGCAGCAAGGGTGAGAGAAGACTTTCCAGCGTCCGCTTGATCTGCGCGTTCATGCGCTTGATTATCAACGCTGGGATGGATGGTGTTGTGCCAAAACCTCGGAGGTGGGCGCCGAGGGCATGCAGCAGGTCAGGGTCTATGGCGCCCCTCCGAGGTTCAGGCGCGGATCTGCTGAGCGACAATAGCCCCATGACCCAGCCGCCCCACGAAAACCGACTTCCCGCCCCTGCACCGACCGTCATGGACGTCGCCGGCGGGATTGGCATCGGCGCGTTAACCGTATGCGTGGCGCTCGCGGCCTCGGTATCAGTCGCCGCAACCCTGGTCACCGGCAGCCGCGCGCTGATCGGCCTCGGTCTCGCGACGGGGTCGGCGGATGGCGCGCAAACCACGCTATCCCGCGCGATTGAAGGCGTGGGAGGGCGGACCATTCTCATGATGTTGACCGGCATGGCGGCCGCAGCCGGCATCCGGTTGAGCACCGGGAGTTGGTCACGTATTGCCGGCGCCATCGGCGCATGGGTGTTTGTCGCCCTGGCCAGCATGCTGCTGGCGGTCACGGCCGTGCGATTGGCGGTATTGCCGGCTGAGGTGCCCTACGTTGAAGCGCTCCTCAACACAGGCTACGGCTTCGGGTTGATCGTGTTTAGCGTGCTGCTGGCCATGCTCTCGCGCCACGGCGGCATCGCCGGGCGTTTCCTCTTTCCCCTCATCGCGATCTTTTTTCTCCAGGTGATCGTCCTGGTGTTTCAGCGTGGCCTGCGCCTGGACCTTGGGTTTGGTCTGAACGTTGTGTTTGCGCTGATCCTCGCCGGGGCGATCGCGGCGCTGGCCCTGCTGGGCCGCAACCAGGAGTTGCTGGAAGCCTAGAAGTCTCCCAAAAACAAGGGGCGAGAGCACAATCCCCGCGCTTCGCGCGGGGATTGTGCTCTCGCCGGATGTCTTTAGGTCAGCGTCTAGTCGTCCATCAGAGTTGCCGGCTCTTCAGGGTCGATCGGCTTTGTCGGCGGCGGCGCCGAATCCGGCCGCGCGTCCGGCTGGTGATCGACGATCTGCGGCGGCGGCGATTTCGGGCTCGCGCCCAAACCCGACATATCGGTGAGGTCATGCACGTTCAGATACGGGCTGCCGCTGGTCATCTTGCTAAGCGACTCAACCGCTTCAGCCCGCAGGGCCTGGCCGACTTTTTCGGCCCCATGTCGATTGACCATCTCGATGTTCAACTCGCGCTCGACCATTTTCTCCAGGCGCTGCTTGAGCGTGTCCGGGCAGTCAATACTCTGAATCGAGCAACGGTTTCGTATCAAGCTGAGGGCGACCGGCCTGAGACGATCATCCACCAGGTCAAAGATCGCCGGCTCCAGCCTCGCGAAACTGAAAGAGCCGGCGCAAGCCACCACCGCTGAAACGCTGCTGAACACCGTCTGGGCAGCCCGCTGCGCGGCCACTTCGACCATCTCGCGGCGGGCATCGGCCGTCCTGCAGCGCACACAGACCCGGCCCTGCTCGCTCTCGGGAATGGTCCAGGGTTCGAATCGAAACTCGAGCTGGAGAATGACATCGACTTGCGGACCATCGGCGGTATTGACACGCTGAGCGGTGTAGCGAGTCAGGTCCGGGAAGACATCCACCGAAAACGCAACACGCTCGATACCCATCACAAGCCATATCTCACGAGGACCGCGCTCGATGCGGCGAAACTTCTCATCGCGCATGATGACGGCCACCTCGCGGCCCGGCACCCAGCGCCAGCCAAACGGCGACAACACGCGCCGCTTGAGGCGGTGTCCAAAGGAAGCTTCAGGTTTTTCTGACATGGGTCTTGAGGGTTGTCAATTGAATCGATACGTCCCGGCGGCGTCGACCGTTATGTACTTTCGGTCGGGGAGGTTGACCCGTTTGAGCAGGTCCTCCAGAGTCCGGTCAAGCCGAATATCGGGCGCGCCGCGATGGCGGCCGGCCCTGGGCGGGATTGCCAGCACGACCTCAAGCAACTCGCGCGGCGGGACGGCTTTCCCCTCCGCGCGCGTCAGTTTTTCAAGCAGCGCATAACCAATCGGGTCCAGATCATCGATCGATCGATTGTCGATGACGATGGTGCTGCGAGCAGGCTGGAAACTGACCACCGCCTGGGCCGGGCGCGACGCGCCCATGCTCGCGGACGCCTGGGCCCGCCCCGCCCCATGCCGGGTTCGCAAAAAGGCCTCAAAGATCGGTGAGAACAACCGGAAGCGCGGACCATCCACGGTTAACAGGCCCTTCTTCTGCAAGCGCCCGGCCGTCGATTCGCCTGGCCCCGCCCCACCGATCACGCCCTCTAATCCGGCCCGCTCCTGGGCGTCGAGGCTGTCCCAGATCGTTTCGCACGCCAGGCTGACCTTGGGCCGTTGGGCGAGCTTGCGATCGGCGTCGGGTGACAGGACGGAGACCGCTCCCTGTTCGGCCGCCTGATAGACCATGGCCAGGATGCCGGCGTGCCCGCCGGTCAGCCAAACCATCCGATCGCGCTCGGCAGCCGGCCATACCCGCTGCGATCCGGCGGCCCCGCTGGCCAGTCTGTCGAACATGCGCTGCGCGTCGGCCGCGTCATACGGGCCAACCGGGTGGACGCGATTACACACGAGCTCGTAGAAGTCTTTGTAATCGGTGGTCGGCTTGCGGGTGAACTGGAGTTCCTTCCAGGCCACGACCACATAGGTCAGACGATTTTTGAAGTCATCCCGCAGTTTGCGCAGGCTGTTCAGGGCGGCGGCATCGGCGCTGGCCAGGGCCTTGTCAAAGTCATCGAGGACAAAGAAGATGCGGTCCACCCCGTCCCGGCTCAAAATGAGGTCGACGGCGTCGCGCAGATAGGCGAACACGCGCAGGGCGGCATCGGCGACGGTTGCCATTTCCCACAGGTGGGTCAGCTCGGCCCGCTTTTTGGCGCCCTCCACCGACTCGGCATTTGGAAACGGGGCGCGCGGCAACTCCTCCAGTAGAACCAGTTGCAGGGCCTGGGGCGTCGCGCTGGAGAATGCGGCGAAGTCGCAATACACCCCAAGCGTCCGCGCGCCAGCGGGTCCGAGGGCCCGTTCGCGCACGTCGCGGCGGACCAGGTGCCGGGCGACGTTGGATTTGCCGGCGCTGCCCACCCCGATCACCGTGCACGATTCGCCGCGAGCAACGCTGGCGAGGATGTCGGCGCACAGCCGGCCGCGGAACTCGACCGGATTAGGACCGGAGATTTCATGCATGGGCATATAGTGTCTCAAGTTTATCGAAGATTACGGCGGCGGCAACCAGCGCCCGCCAACGCTGGTTTGGTTCCAGGGAAGATTTGCCGGCAACACGCAGGGCCTCGAACATCAGGGCATGATAGTAGGGCCGGACGCTGCCGGGGCCGAGGACATTTCGGGCGCACCTGCGGATGGCCCTCACCGCAGTCAACGCCTTGCGAGCCTGCGCGTGATGACGGACATTTCCGGCCTTGCCCGAGACATCCGCCACCTCGGCCAGCATCGGTCCGGTAATTCCGTCGACCAGCGCGGCGACGAGCTCAAAGTTGTCATCAACCTGCATCAGCGAGAACAGCACATCCGACTCGAATTCAACATGATCGACGAGATGGAAATGGGTTTCGTCCATCGATTCGTAGTCGAGATACCAGCAACACAAGCGATCAGGATCGACGAGGACGTTTCCGGAGTGAAAGTCGCCATGCCGCAACTGGGCGCTGACACGTTCGGTGGCGCAGGCGTAGTCACCCGATTCAAGCACGGGACGGGCCGGATTGCGCAACACGCGTGGCGCCTGGCCCGATTGGACAATGAGGCTGTCGTCGATGACCTGCAATGACGACGGCCGGCGTTTGGGGGTTAACTCCGCATGGATGGAGGCCAGGCGGCGCTCGGCCTTGATTCGGGTGGCGTAGTAGTCACGCAGGCCAAGCTCACCGTCGGCCTGCAGGAATCGGCTATTCAGGGGGCGCAGGGCGAGGTCGAACAAATACGTCGTGATGGAGTCGATCCGCCGAAGCCCTTCATCGTCGATGCTCTCGGTCCTAAAGTACTGGGAATAAGTCTGGGTTTGCTCCAGACGGAAGTATGGAATCGCGAAGATCTGAGCCTGGAAGTTGCACCGTCGGGCATGCCGGCGCTCGCGCAGGCCATAGCCGCCAATGACGTTCTTGTATCGATCAAATTGGGTATGTTCGTCCAGGTCCGCACGGTCGGCGCGCCCGCCTCGCGCGCGGTATCGGCTGAATTTGAGGACCACATCTGCCTGGGGCTCGTCGGTCGCCGAGAACGGCCGCATCTGCAAGACGACCGAGTTGTCGCCCGCGCCCGGCAACGGACGCAGTTCGAGGCGGGTCGCCAGGACGGCGGGGGACGCCGACTCATCCCAATCATGGGTTGCAATCTGAACCACCGATTGCAGCTCGAGTTCGGCCTCGGCGCGCAAGCCGGGCTCCGGTTCGAGTTTGTTTGCGATATTGCCCCAGGACGTCTCACTTCCTGGAAAACTGACGGCGATGCCGCTGTAGTACTTGCCGGCAACTTCGTCGATCTTCCGGGCGACCGTGGCGCGATCCCTGAAGTCGCGATTCTTGTCGAGGAACTCCAGTCGTTGTGTTTTCGCGTTGCGCAGCGCGCGCTGGGTGCGGTCCTCCTTGTCGCTGATATAGATCACGGGAATGCGATCGCTCAGCCGTTCGCCAAGGGCAATCCCGTTCGCCCGCTGGTTTTCTAGTTCGAAGAACACGTCGATGAAGGCGATGTGAATGTCCTCGCTTTCGAACAACGCGCTGGCTTCAGCCTCAGTCGAGGCTTCCCGCGCAAAATAGCCAGCCGGCATGGCGCGCACAACCATCTCACGATCGTCAGCCGAATCATCGGCGATAAGCACACGTTTGAGCGCGGTAGGTGTCATATTCGTAAGGTGTCCTCAGTCGGAGAGCGCCTTCGGGAGACGCAAGGTGAAGCGAGTCGTGGTTGAGTCCGGTTCAGGCAACTCCAGATTGCCACCCAGGAGCGTCGGCACCTGGCGGGCCACGATCCACAATCCACGCCCGCGCCCAACGTCCCGTGGGCTGGCCTGCGGCGTCTTGCCGCGCATCGCGTCAAGGGTCTGGCGCGGCAGCGGGGTTGGATTTTCGACCGTGATCAGCGCATCGCCCGAGAGCGGATCGCTTCGAATCTCAATCGAGATGCGCGCATGCGAATTGCCGCTTTCGGCTTCTTCCGCGTTCGTCAACAACTCATACAGGATCCAGCGCAGAACGATCGGGCGAGTAGCGATGAGCAGATCGGACGCGTCGATCGTCGATGCGTCAACCCGGTCGACATCGCCGTGCAGACTGCGCCAGTCTTTGACGCACTCCTCAACCCACAGGCCGAGCTTGAGCGAATCAATCTGCTTGAAACGGCCGTAGATCAGCCGGCTCTGGGCCTGGGCGGCCTCCTGGGTAATGCGGTCCAGATGTTTGAGCGCGTCGGCGGCCTCGGCCACGCCAAGCGAGTGGGTGAGTGATTCGATCGCCCATTGGGCTTGATTCCGAATCACCCGCATGCGCCGGTTCCATTGGTGAGTCTGCTCCGCCTCGATCAGTTCGTAGTCCTCAACCCGCAAACTGTTGGCCAGCTGGCCGCGCAGGCGCTGGCGCTCGGCGTTGATCAACACGCTGGTGCGCTCGGCAATTACCGCCAGCAACGGCAGATTGCGCCGCTCGGCGCTGCTGATCCGGCGCGGGGTGGTCCAGGCTAGTAACAGAAGCAGGCCATCGCCGATCGCGCACCAGACCGAAGCCTCGGCCCCGGCGGCGTGATGGGCGGCGCAATCGGCCCAGCCAAACTGCTCGCGGGCCAGAAGCTCGCGATCGGCGTATTCGACATAGGCAGTGCGTTCACTCAACGCCGTCTCACGCATGCGGGGACATGCGCGGGCGAGCTCGAGCGCAAGCGCCGGCGCGTTGCCGGCGACGACGTTCTTCGGCCGGCCACCGGACAGCGCAATGAGCGCGGCACTATCTGGATAGCGCTCCTGCCGCCAGTCATAGGCGTCCAGCTTGAAAAATGCGCGAAGCTGTTCCAACAAGGATTCATACAACGCCTCGTCGGTCAGCGGTTCCACGAGCCGGGTGAGTGCCTCGTTGAGCTGGTCGGTGAGATAGCGCCCGCGCTCAAGGCTCTCGTACTGGCGCGCCTTGTCCAGGATGTTGCCGGCCCGCTCCGCAATGCGATCAAACAGCCCCCTGTCGCGCTTGCTGTAACCGGCCGCGGCGGAGGTCTGAAACGAGATGACCGCCCGAGGCGCCGCCTGCGCGGGGGAGCCCATGGGCAGGCTGACAATGGCTCGTACCTCGGGGTCGTAAACGGCCAGCGGGGCATAACCGCGCGCATCGCGCCAGGCTGGCCAGTCGGGAATATCAACGACGCCCACCCGAAGCGCTTCGTGCACCGGGCCCCAACAACGATCGGCGCGATGGTAGTAGGTGTAGAGCGGGCGCCCGGCGAGTGAGTCGCGCCCGGCGGCGTCCCGCGCCACCCGGACCGTCACCTGGCGCCGATCCGGCCCGCCGCGGTCCGCCGACGATTCCCACGTGCTCACAATAATATGGTCGACCGACGCCTTCATCGTTTTGAGCACGATGGCCGCCAGACGTTCGGCCGCCGCCTGGTAGGCCAATCGTTCCGTCCCAAGCTGGCTGATCTCGTCGAACATCTTCCGCTGTTCGGCGTCTTCGGCGGCCCGCAACGTCAGGCCCAGCTGAAATGCCAGCGCCGGCAGCGCGTCGAATTGCTCCTGTGTGACGGGCTCATCGGCAAAGGGCTTGTCGATGACGAGAACTCCCAGCAGCCGCTCACCCTCGCGCAGCGGCACGAGCAGCACGGGATTGTCCGGACGCCGGACGGCGGCCCCCAGGCGAAAAAGCGGACCGAGGCCGCTGCCAGCCAGGGCATCCGAAGCACACAACGTTATATTGCCATCCTCTAGAGCGCGGCTCAAGAGAGGATCGGCGCGCCAGTCCGCCAGGCAGAATTCGCGGGCCTCGCCCGACATGGGCGTGAGCGCAGCGAGCGGCGGTCCGCCGGTCGCCGAAGCCCTCAGCAGTGCCCGGGTCCGGTCGAAGTTCTGCGGCGCCTGCTTCCAGGCCCGCTCCTGCTCAGCCTGGGTGTGATAGCCGATGGCATCGACACCCTCGAGCTGCGACGCCCCGACGACCCGAAGAAGCGCGGAGCGGTTAAAGCGCAGTCCAAAGCCGCCGGTGATGGCCGTCAACACCAGCCATAGCGCCATGGCTGGACCGTCGCCGCCCCGGGCCAGACTCGCCTGAGCTTCGCCCTGGGCCTGGCTGAGGTCCGCGCCACCCAGAGCCTGGGCCTCAAATCCAACGATCTCGCGGAAGATCGCCGATAAGGCGGACTGCCAGCGATTCTCATGGTCAAGCTGAGCGTGCCCTTCCGCATCCCCGTCCGGGTTGAATCCGCTGATCGGCAGGACGACCGCGCCATATGGCCGCGCCTCGTGGCTGAGAGGGAAAACGACGAAATCCTCGCCCGACGCATCGCGCCAGCGCGCCGACGCGGGCCGCAGGCAGATCTCACCGGGCGCGCTCGCATCGACCCGCTCGTCGTGGGCGGCATGCAGCGCGATAGCGATGTCCCGCTCAACCGGCGCTTCGAGCTCACCCGGGCGCACCTCGAAGAAATGGACATCCGCCTCGGTTCGAACCTGGCGGAACGGCGCGTAGCGCAGGACTCGGGTAGCCGGCCCAAAGCACAGCCGTAGGGCGTTAGCCGCATTTTGCCAGGCCTGGCTTGGGCTGGATGCGGCCTTCACCCACTGGGTAATCGTTGCGACCAGCGCATCCTGGCCATGCCGGAAGCGATCGCGCCGCGGCGCAAGCGCCAGGGTCGCTTCAGCATAGGCCCCATGCCGGACGTGGGCGGCAGCAATGCGCTCCGGATGATTTTTGAACTCCTGCCGGAAAAATCGCTCGGTCAGCCCGCTCCGAAATGACCACGCGCTACCATCGTTGGCAAATATGCCGCGCCAGAAGCCGGCGTGTTCGAGACTCGTTTCCGTCTGCGACGCGACCAGCGCTTCTGCTTCGGGTTCAAGCAGGCGCAGGGCGAGCGAGAGGGTTGTCGGATCGGCCTCGACCAGTTCACCGTAGCGGCGCAACAACGGGGCGATCCGGGCAGGATTCGCCCGCGCGGCGCGCAGGCTCTCCTCGACCCGCTCAACAGTGATCCGCCCGCTGGTTTGGGCGCCAAGGAACGCGGACATCGACTCAATATGGTACGGATCGCCGCCGCACAACGCATCAAGCCCATTTAACAGCTCCTCCCGGCACCCTGCTCGGATCGCCCTCAGCCTCTCGGTCCAAAACGCGCGCCGGACACCGACGGCGCAGTCGGCCATGCTGATCTTCTGGCTGATCCCATGAAACGGCGAAGTCACACTAAACAGCCGATAGGCCAGGGTCTCGGTGCTGGCGACGACGACGGTCACCGGGGCCCGGCCGTCCTCTTCCCAAGAGCCGGCGCCTACCGCTGCCCGCAACTCGGTAAAGAGCCAGTCCTCGTCGACCAGCTCGGCGTGATCAATCAGGATGACGATGTGATCCTTGCCGCCAAGGGCGTGCGCGCGGAGAAGGGTCGTGGCGGCCGGATCGTCGAGACTCGATATTTCCAGCCCGGGCCGGGTGAACCGCCCGACATCACGCCACAGTTCCGCCGACGAGCGCGGCGGATCAGACTCGCCCATATCGAGGAGAGCGGCCCGCAAGCCGCGCTTGGCATCGACGCGCTCGCGCACCCGCTTGAGCACCTCGCTCTTCCCCGATCCCAACGGGGCGACCAGCACCGCCACCTGCCCGCGCTGGACCAAACGGTAGACCTGCTCGGCATAGCCGGCAATGTAAGGTGAGCCCGCAAAGAACGATGCCGCGGGCGAAAGCTTGCGCAATCGCTCCGGTATCAGACCGGGCATCAGAGGTCCTCCTTCAGAATCTTCCCGAGCTGGTAGCGCGGGTCATAACTCTGGGAAAGAGCCCGCGGGAGCCCGGCGTAGGCGAAAGCATAGCTCCGCCCCTGGCGGATCAAAAAACCGGTGGTCTCCAGCGCTGTCAGCGCGGCTTCGATGTCGGCCCGAAAGGCCTGCGCGCCGCGCTGCTCGAGCCAGGCATCCGCGTCGGCTGCCGTGAATCGGTCGTGGCCGTTCTTGCCCCAGCGATTCTGCAGATAGCTGAAGACGATGAACTGCTCGAGGTTTGACGAGTTCATCATGAGTTCGACCGCGACCCGTTCGCGAATGGCAGAGTCCTCGGTCGCCTCGGCCACCAGCTCTGGGGTCACATCACGCCGGCCAGATTGCTCGAGGCGGCGCAGGATGTAGGCGCAGTAATGCTGGATGAGGTTAGGCTGCCCGCCCGTCTCGCGGTGAATGGCTCCAACCACGGCGGAGCGATCGACCACGCTCAGGCCAAGGTTGAGGAATGGATCGAGGACGAGCTGCTCAGTCTCGCCCAGATCGAAGTTGGTCACCCGGATGGGGGTGACAAAGTTGAACAGCGGCGTGTCACGATCGGCGGCGCATTTGTGGGCCAGGCGGAAGCCGGCCATGATCACCCGCAGCGGCTGGCGTTCATCCCGGTCGGCGCCCGGGCCGTCGGTCTGGGCCAGCGCCACCGAGGAGTTGGAGACCGCCCGCAGCATGGAGACGGCCGCCCAGCCGTTCCGGCGGTCCCATTCGAGCAGTTTGTCCACCTCATCCAGTACAAGCATGAGTTTCTCGCGTTTTGCGCGAAAGACTCGCTGCAGAAAGGTCTGCATCGAGAAAGTCCGGTCCGCGAACACCCGCCCCACCTCGCGCGGGCCGTCGAGCTCGCGCACGAGATCGGCATAGAACTCGTTGCGATCGGAGAAAACCGAGCAATCGAAGTAGCGCAGCGCCTCAGGATTGGGCGAGCGGCGGGATGCCCGGCGCAGCGCTTCGCGGGCCAGGGAGGTCTTGCCCATCCGCCGATTGCCAAGGATGAGAAAGCTGGTGTTTGCGTTGTTGTGGATCTGGCGTAGTTCGCGCTCGCGGCCAAAGAACTGTTCAGCCAGCACCGGCCGCGAGGTCTCATACGGGGCAAGGGCCGAGATCGGGGCCTGCATGCCAATCTCGGCGATGAGGGCATTCGAATTGGGCGGTCCGGCCAGGATGCGCTCTTGCGCGGCGCGATCAAGCACGAGCGGCGGTTGGATCTCAACCCGGCACAGCACCCGCAGGTCTGCCCCATCGCCGTCGATCTGGGCGATCAGGTTGCGCCGGTGCCAGCCCTGGGCGATGGCAATGTCATCCAGCAGGCGCTTGGCCTGGCTGGCGCCGAGGCGTTTGGCGGTCGCGGCAGGGAGATGAATCCACGGCGTACGCTCACCCAGGCGCAGGCGAAAGCGTGACAAATCGACCAGCCAGGCGGTGGCGTCCTCGATTCCGACAAGCGGCGCGGGCCGGACGCCGACGTTGAGCGCGTCCGAGAGCCAGGCCAGCAGGGGCGGCAGTTCAGCGGCCATTGGATTGTCAAACGGATGATATCAGGTGCGGCGATCGCAGACCGTGCCGTGCTACCCCGCCCTGACCCACACCCGCATCGCGCCTTTGCCTCGGTTCGCCCACGCGTAATAAGGGATGAAGGTCAGCCCGACCTGCTCGCGCGCGATCGAGGGCGCATAAAGCCCGGCCGGCGGCGTCAAGCGCAGGCCCTCGCCCCGCAACAGCGTCACGCCGCCCAACGTGTCATGCTCATGCATCTCCTTCAGCGCCGCGGCGCCTCGCGCGACATCGACCGACAGGCGCTCGACTTCTTCGCCCGCGTGATCGGCCGCCTCGAGGCAATACACCAGTGGCCCGCGCTCGACCGCCACCCGGCCCGCAAGCGGACGAATATCTGGATGGGCATGGGTGAATCGCACCGGCATGCCCAGCCGCAGGGCCACCCGATCGCCTGGGCGCCAATCGCGACGCAGGGTGAGATAGCCGTTCTGCAAGTCCACGCCGGCCCCAGGCGTCAGTGGCGCATCATTGACGCTCAACCGCCAATGCTGGCACCAGCCCGGCAGGCGCATACGCAGGGCAAACTCGCCCTGCCCGTCCACTTCAATGTCAATCTCGCCATCCCACGGATAGCACGTCTTTGTCGTCAGGTGCACTGGGCCGCCGGCCACTCGGGCCCGGGTTGTGCCGGCCGCATACAGGTGCACCCAGATTCCGTCCTCGCTGACCGAATGGGTGTAGCCGCTCAGCCCGGCCAGCATCCGGGCGACGTTGGGCGGACAGCACGCGCAGTCGTACCATGGCTGGCGGGCATGCTGGCCGCGGCTGGCCAGCGGATTCTCGTAGAAGAAGCCCGTCCCTTCCAGCGAGATGCCGCTTAAGAAACCGTTGTACAGGGCGCGCTCCATCAGATCGGCGTATTTCGATTCGCCGGCCACCTGCAGCATTCGATGGCACCACAGCACCAGGCCAATCGCCGCGCAGGTCTCGGCATAAGCCTCTTCATCGGGCAGATCGTAGTCCTTGGTGAAACCCTCGTTGCTGCCCGAGGTGCCCAGCCCGCCCGTGACAAACAACCGGGTCGACACGAGGTGTTGCCACAACGCCTCGAGGGTCGCATACAGACCGGCGTCGCCGCTCTCGGTCGCGACGTCCGTCGCGCCGGCATAGAGATACATCGCCCGGACTGCGTGACCGACGACCTCGGTCTGCTCGCGGAGCGGTTTGTGGGCCTGCAGATACTCGTAAGTCTTGGCCCAGTACGCCCGCGGATCGTCGCCGCGGGCCATGGCCTCCATCTCGTAGTAATGGGGCTGTCCTCCGCGGGCGTCGATGAAATACTTGGCCAGGGCGAAGTGCCGCGGCTCGCCGGTCGCCCGGGCGAGCTTGACCAGGGCGAGTTCTATCTCCTCGTGACCCGGATACCCGCGCCGCTGGGTAGCCCCCCAGCCGAACGTCGACGCGATGTGATCGGCCTGGCGGGTAACGATGTCCAACAGATTGCGTTTGCCGGTCGCCTCAAAGTGGGCGACAGCGGCCTCGATCAGATGCCCGGCGCAATACAACTCGTGAGCATCGCGCAAGTTTGTCCAACGCTTGCTCGGGTCGATGCCCTGGAAGTAACTGTTGACATACCCGCCAGGGTGCTGCAGCCGGGCGTACTGGGCAATGATGGCGTCGAGATCGGCCTCGAGGTCCAGATCGGGATGGGTCGCCAGCGACAGGCTGGCCGCTTCGATCCATTTGGCGTTGTCGGAGTCCCAGAAGTGGTGCGGGCGATTGGGCATACCCAGGCGCCAGTTCAGGTCCAGCGCGCCGAGCCGGCCAGTGTCGGACAGTTGCTTGCGCACATGCGGAATCGTGACGTCGCGGTTAAGCTGAATGCGAGGGGACCAGAATGAGTCGGTCAGCGTCACCTGGGTGTGGGGCACAGGGGTAAGAGCGCGCATGGAAATCATCGTATCATCACCCCATCGAACGCATGGAACTCCCCCCGACATCGACCCGCAAGGCGCGCTGCACGACCTACCCGTCGGCCGGCCCGCGGGCGGCCCTGTGGTATTTCCCGCAGGTGACCGGCGGGACGCTGAGGGTTGCTTTTAATGCGTTGTGCATTTACCTGGCTCGCTTTTCGCCTGGGTTCGGGATTAAGCGCTTCTTCCTGCGTCTGGTCGGAGCGAAGATCGGCCCATACGCGGCCATCGGCCTTGGGGTAACCCTCGACATCTTCTTCCCCCAGGACATCACAATCGGCGACGACGCGACCGTGGGCTACAACTCAACGATCCTCGCTCACGAATTCATGCGCAATGAATGGCGGCGCGGCCCGGTTGTGATCGGGGTCGGGGCCACGATTGGGGCCAACTGCACGATTCTGCCCGGGGTCGTCATCGGCCAAGGCGCGACGGTGTCGGCGATGAGCCTGGTCAATCGGGATGTCCCGCCCGGGGCGTTTGTCGGCGGTGTGCCGATCAGGATGATATCGATGGGAACATCCGTCTGAATCACGGAGAACACGGAGGCTGCCGATTGCACGGAAAGACTCACGCTGGCATTCTCGCGCCCGCCCGTGTCGGTCAGGCGAACACCCTGAAGGTGGGGCCCTATACGCCTTAATCGGCTAAGTCACATTGTGGCCCCACCTTTAGGGTGTTCGCACTAAAGATTCCCACGTATCATCACTCCCATGCTCTCGAAAATTCGCCGCCTGACTGACAGCGTCATCGCCAACCCGCTCCTGATGTGGGCGGCGTTCGTCGCGCTCATGGCCGCCTTTGTCGTCGGCACCGTCGGCTGGTACGGCGATTTCTTCGCCCAACTGCGCATCCCGCTCTGGGCCTACCCGTTTGTCCCCGATTGCCCGCTCGCGGCGGGCGTCGCCGGTGTGGCGCTGCTGCTCCGCCACCTCAAGCGCCCCAACCGCATCGTTGACCAACTCGCGGCGGTCTTCTGCATCAAATATGGCACCTGGACGATGACCTTCTGGGGGCT
>JBDSIP010000395.1:0-8741 GCA_039917915.1 Thermoflexales bacterium | reverse complement strand
GAAGTCGGCAGCCGCGGCGGCTTCAGGGATGGTCTTGACCGTGAGTCCATAGTCCTTCGCCTTCTGCACGCTCTTGCTGGTCTCGGGCAGGCCCACGATGACGTTCACCCCGCTGTCGCGGAGGTTGAGCGCATGGGCGTGGCCCTGGCTGCCAAAGCCAATAATGGCCACCGTCTTGTCCTTGAGCAGGTCAAGGTTCGCATCGTTGTCGTAATAGATTTTTGCCACGTTTTTTTCCTTCTTTGGTTACTTATTCGGCGTTGATATTCCCCGGCTCCGCCGGGGAATATCAACGCCGGAAATCACTGGCTATCAGCCTCGCGTCATCGCGATCCGGCCGGTGCGCACGACTTCGAGAATGCCGTAGTCGCGCAGCACCTGCAGAATCGAATCCACCTTGGTTTCTTCGCCGGTGACCTCGACGATGACCGCGTCGCGGGCGACGTCGACGACGCGGCTCTGGAACATGTCGGCCACCTGCTTGATCTCGCCGCGCTTGACCGTATCGCCGACCCGGACCTTGATCAGGGCCAGCTCGCGGGCGATCGAAGGCACGCCCGTGAGGTCTTGCACGTCAATGACGTTGATGACCTTGAACAGATTGCGCTCGACGAGCGCGGCGCTGGTCTTGCTGGTGTCCACCACGATCGTCATCCGCGACACGGCAGGATCGTCGGTGGTGCCCACCGCCAGGCTGTCAATGTTGAAATTTCGGCGCCGGAACAACGACGCGACACGATTCAGGACCCCGGGTTTGTTCTCGACGAGCACGACCAGGGTGTGTTTGGTTGGGTTCAGCCGCGCAGCGGCGTGGTCTATTAGCATGTTGTTTCTTTTTCGTTTTGGGCGCTACCCCTCGCCGGAGGCGAGGGGTAGCGCCCAAAACAACTACTTCACTTCGTCCATTCCCCCGCCCAATGCCGCCGGCTGGCGGCGAGTCATCTCATCCAGGCTCTTGCCTGGCTGAATCATCGGGAACACGTTGGTCTCGGACTCGACCCGGAACTCCATCAGCACCGGGCCGTCGTGCTCGCGGGCGCGGGCGATGATGTCGTGGGCCTCGGCCTGGGTCGTCGCGCGCATGCCGCAGATGCCATACGCCTGGGCCAGCTTGACGAAATCCGGGCTCCACATCTGGGTCGATGAGTAACGCTTTTCGTGCATCAGCTCCTGCCACTGGCGGACCATGCCCAGAAAGCTGTTGTTGACGACGGCGATCTTGATGTTCAACCCCTCCTGCACAACGGTCGCAAGCTCCGGGATGCTCATCTGGAAGCCGCCGTCGCCGGCGATCGCCCAAACCTCATCGGTGGGTCGCCCGAACTTGGCCCCGATCGCGGCCGGCAGGGCGAAGCCCATCGTGCCCAGCCCGCCACTGGTGATGAGCTGGTTGCGGCGGGTGTGCTGGAAGTACTGGGTCTCCCACATCTGGTGCTGGCCGACGTCGGTGCAGACCGTGATGTTGCCGCCGGTCGCCTCCCAGATCGCGCGGATGACGTGCGGCGCGAGGAGCATGCCTTCGGGGAGTTTGCTGCCCAGCACGTCGCGCTCCTTGGTGTCCTTGCGCCACAGGTTAATCTGCTTGAACCACTCGGGATACGAGCGCTTCTCGATGAGCTCGGTGAGCGGCGGGAGGAGATCCTTGACGCTGCCGACCACGCCCACATCGGCGGGCACGTTCTTGTCGATTTCGGCCGGGTCGATGTCAAAGTGGATGACCTTGGCGTTTCTGGCGTAGGTCTTGAGATTTCCTGTTACGCGATCATCGAAGCGCATGCCCAGGGCGATCAGCAGGTCGGCTCCGGCGATGGCCTGGTTGACGTAGGCCTCGCCATGCATGCCCATCATGCGCAGGTTCTGAGGGTGGTTCTCGTCGAGCACGCCGATGCCCAGCAGGGTGGTGGTGACCGGGATGCCGCTCTTGTCGACGAAGGCGCGAAATTCCTCGTGGGCGTTGCCGTGCTTGATGCCCTGCCCGGCCAGGATGACCGGCCGCTGGGCCTGTGAGATCAGCTGGGCGGCCTGGGCGAGCATGCGGGGCGCGTCCTGGCGGGCCTGCGGCTTGATGGCCATGTAACCGCGGAGCTGAACGCTCGTCACCGGGACGTACTCGCACGTCTTCTGTTGGGCGTCCTTGCAAATATCGACCAGCACCGGGCCCGGCCGGCCGCTGCGGGCGACAAAGAACGCTTCGGCCATGGTCGAAGCGATGTCCTCAACCTCAGTGACCAGGTAGTTGTGCTTGGTGACGGGCAGGGTCACCCCGGTCACGTCGGTCTCCTGGAAGGCGTCCGAGCCCACCAGGGCCGAAGAAACCTGGCCGGTGATCGCGACGATGGCCGACGAATCCATCATCGCGTTGGCCAGGCCGGTCACAAGATTCGTGGCGCCTGGACCGCTGGTGGCCATGCACACCCCAACCTTGCCGGTGGCCCGGTAATACGAGTCAGCGGCGAGGGCGGCATTTTCTTCGTGCCGCACCAGCACATGCTTGATCCGGTCGCGATAGTCCCACAAAGCGTCGTAGGTGGGCAGGATCGCGCCTCCAGGATAGCCGAAGATCAGCGTCGCGTCCTGCTGGATCAGGCTTTCCAGGATGATTTGAGCTCCCGTAAGTTTCATCTGTTCTCCTCTTCGGCGGCGCGGCAAACCACGCCCTCCAAGTGCAACAAAAAAGCCCTCCGTTCAGGAGGGCTCTTTTTCGATTCCGCGTTGCGCTTCTATGATCTCGCGCGTTCGCCGGCCGTCCTAAACGAAACTTGATCCACGTCCGCAAGGACGAGGACCAGGCTAATAAGGACGACCACAAGCAACGATGTCATGTTGGCGCTACGTAGGGGTAGGTTATACCCGATGTGGGGGAGGTCTGTCAACCCTGAGTTTCCGCAGCGTAGACGGCAGGTGGCGGTGCGCGGACCGCCGCCTGCGCTCCTCTTCCCATACAATCCTCCCGCATGCGAGTTGTCCTACAGCGCGTCCTGCGCGCCGAGGTCCGGATCGATGGCGCTGTCGTGGGCGCCATCGGCCCGGGAGTCCTGCTGCTGGTCGGGGTCACCCACGCCGACACCGAGGCGCAGGCCGATTGGCTGGCGAAGAAGATCGCCACCCTGCGGATATTCCCGGCCTTGGACGGGCCATCCGGCTTTGACCGCTCACTCCTCGATACAGGCGGGGGCGCGCTGGTGGTGTCCCAATTCACCCTGTACGGCGCGGCTCGCAAGGGGCGCCGGCCGGATTTCATCGATGCAGCCCGGCCCGAGCTGGCGGCTCCGTTGGTCGCCCACCTGGCAGCGGCGCTGGAGGCCGAGGGCGTGCGTCCCGTCGCGGGCGGCGTTTTTGGAGCCGATATGCAGGTCGAGCTGGTTAACGACGGCCCGGTCACGCTTATTCTCGACGCACCGTAGCGCCCACCTGTCAGGTCACCCTGGCTGAGCCATCACCTGTCAGGTCACCGATTTCGGCTGGAAAAACCGGGTCTCCGCAACCCGCGCCAGGCTCGCCTCGAAATCGCCCTCCGGCCAGGCCAGGGCCCGGGCCAGAAAGCGCCGCCCAGCGCCGGCGGAAGCGCCCGACCGCTTCGCGGGTGATCGCCCGTCCGTGCCCGAAACAGACCGCCTCAAAGTCAAGCGTCGCCAGGCGGGCCAGGCTGCCCATCCCTTCGGCCGCATCCTCGTACACGATCGACGGGCCCAGCCCAAGCATATTCGCGCAGGCATCCCCGGCAAACAGCACCCCTTGCCGCTCGGCGAGCAGCGCAATGTGGCCGGCGCTGTGCCCGGGCGTGTGGATCACCCGCAACCCGCCCGCGATCGGCAGCAGGTCGCCGTCATTGGCTTCGCCCTCCACAATGCCCGGCTCGTACGGGGCGGAGCCCGAGGCGCCAAACAGGCGGACCAATACCCGCCCAAGCGCGCTTGGGCCGGGTTTGAGCGTTGGTCGGACGGCCGTCCCGCGCCGGATCAGGTCGGCGTCCAGCGGGTGGGCGGTCGCGTCGGCCGGCGTGCGCAAGCGCAGCGCGGCCAGGCTGCCGGCATGATCGGCATGGTGATGGGTGAGGACGATATGGCGGAGTTGTTCGGGCTGAAAACCCAGGATCAGGGCGGCGTTGAGGATCTCGCCCGCGTTGTTCGGCGCCCCGGTATCGATCAACGCCCAGCCGTCCCCGTCCCGCAGCAGCCAGACGTTGACGATGCCAAGCGAGAGTTCATGGATGTCGGGGGTAAGTGCCTTCATGCGTCATTCACTCCTCGTCACGCGTCATACATCATCGCTCAGTGGGCCCCTGTCCTTTACAGGAGAAGCATACAAGGGGAGAACGGGAGGGAGAAAAGGCCAAGATCCTCCCGTTCTCCTGCAAGAAGCCGCAGCCCGCCCACAATGACGGATGACGCCCTAAGACCCATGCGCCTCACGTTCCATCTCCATGACCACCCGGGCGACTTCCTCGAAGGCGGCCCGCTGCTTGCGATACAAGTCGCTCTCGCTCATGACGAGCTTGCGGGCCACGTCCCGGACGCGCTGGCTCTGGACGATCTTCATGTCCAGAATGTTGTAGAGCAGCCACTCGGCGGCGGTCATGCTGCGCTGGCCGCCGGGTTTCAGCCGCTCGATGGCCGCTTCGAGCACCGAGCGCAGGGCCTTGGTGGCATTCCCGTTGTTGGCCGACATGGCGTCGCTGACGATTTTGAGATTCGTGAGCGGCGAGTTGGCCAGCTTCGGGCCGCCCCAGAACTGGCTGAGCGCGTCGCGGACGAGCTGGGTGAAGTCGTCGTAGCCCTTGGGCGTCATCTCGAAGTCGGCCAGGGTGGGGGCGGCCGGGTTGCGGGTCGCCGAGAAGCGGCGCTGCATGTCCTCGGCCTCGGGGATGATCCGGGTGAGGGCGTCGAAGGCGCGCTGCTGTTTGGCCGCGTCCTCGAGCGCGCGGGCGGCCTGGGTGACCAGCACGCCCATGCCGGACCGCTCCTCGCGGGTGAGCTCGAGGGCCGACGCGCGGGCCACCAGGCCGATCACGCCGAGCAGCGTGTCGGGGTTCTCCCGCGCGCGCAACGGAATGAGCCAATAACCCTTCCACTGGGTGAATTCGCCCTCGAGGCTGGGGGGCGGCGCCTCGCCAGAGTCGGGCACGATGATGGCGCCCTCGGAGGTGAGCGTGGCCGTGCCGTTGGCCGCGCCGGCCACCTTCCGGATGGCCTCGGTCGTCACCGGCAGATCGTCCGGATCGACATTCCCAACAGTCACCACGACCGGGGCCTTGAGCGCGCCCAGGCGCTCCTCGCCCGCAATCGACCACATGGCAACAAAGGCCGTGCGCGCCCGCAGCAGATCGCACAACGCCGCGAGGATGTTCTCCAAATACTGGTTCAGGTCCGAGGTCGTCATCAACCGCTCGCCAAACTGCTGCAGGCGGGCAACCTCGGCGCTGTCCTCGCCGGCGATGAAGCGGTCGAGCGCCGGTTGCAGGGTGACGATAAAGAGCTGGGTGAGCAGGACGATCGAGGCCGCGGTCGTCAACCCGATAAAGGCGCCCGGCAACCCGAGCCAGCGCTCAAAGCGGCTGCTGATGACAATGGCGGCGATGACCAGGGCAGCCAGGAGCGGGCCGCGGATCAGATACTTGACAAGGCGCCGCTTGATGACCCGGTCGGGCGCGCCTGCCCCAAAGTAGGCGACGGTGTAGCCCATAAACGTCATCGACGCCCCTACCCCCATGTTCACGAGCAGGACGGCCAGCCAGGGCAGGATCAGCGGGAAGGCATCCGGCCAGCCGGTCGGCAGCAGATACGGGAACATCGACAGCATCGGGGCGGCGAAGGCGATCGCGAAATAGGTCATCCGGCGCTTGCTGGTGCTGGTGAGCGAGCGCCGGCGGGCCTCGATCACGTTGAAAGTCGCCCAGGCCGCGCACGCGAAATACAGCACGGTAAAGGGGAAGAAGAATGGGCCGGGGGTGAGATGGGGAAGCCGGTCGACGCTTACCCCGGGTTCCGCGATGAGATCGGTCAGCAGAACCAGCAGAAAGACCAGACAGCCGCCGACATACCCGAGCTTGGCCCCGATCCGGCGGGTGGGCGAGATATCGCCTGTGGCGCGCAGGAGCGTGTCCGACAGGTCGAGCGAGGCCGCCGGGACCAAGGCGATCCCGATCCACTGCAGGCGCTGCCAGGTGAAGGTCACATCGCCGACGGAGAGCTGGGAAAACAGCTCCATCAGAAACGTGCCGATGATGCAGCCGAGCAGGATGGCGAACGAGCGCGCGATCCGGCTGCGCCGGTTGTACAGCCCGATGTAGATGATCAGCGCGAACGCCGTGATCAGGATGCCGGTGACGACGATGCGATTCAGCAGGCCAACCGCGCCAAGCGCCAAGGCTCCAAACTCATTCATGCCGAAAAAGGACGTTACCACAGGTGAAACTCCATCCAAACCATTTTTGGAATCGATATGCCCCAGGCTTCGCCTGGGGCATATCGATTCCAAATACAGGTTCTGATGGATGGCTCATGCCGGCTGGGGTCTACGATCCATCACTGCGATCCTCCACAACAGCGCCGCTCCGATGGCATACGCGCCCATTGCGATCAGGAAGATGGGGGTGAGCCCGACCCGGTCCTGCAGCCACCCGCTGATCGGCGGGGCAAGCGCGCCGACGTTGATGGCCGTGGTCAGGATCAGATTGACCACCGCATATTCGACCGGCGGGGTGCGATCGATGATATGGGCGCGATACAGCGGCAGGGCCAGGTTGAAGATGGCGGCTCGGGCGACCAGGGCCGCCACCACCCAGGCCAGGGCCGGGCTGAAACCCACGATCCCATAGGCGAGCACCGAGAGCGCTGCGCCGGTGACCAGCGATTCGACCCGCCCCAGGCGCTGGGCGAACCACGGCCCGGCAAAAGTCGCCACGCCCATGCTCAGGTTCATAGCCGCCAGCAGCATGCTGAGAAACTGGTCCGACACCCCGAAACGATCGCGCAGGATCAGGGTGAGAAAGCGGGCCACCATGCTTCCGCCGAAGAAGATGATGGCCAACGGCAAGGCGTAGCGAAAGACCGGTGTGCGCAGTTTGATCAGGACGCGCGGGTCGAAATAGCGCAGGGCGGCCATCCGCCGAACCGGTGTGAGCGTCCCGTCCGGGCCGGCCTCGTGCGGGAGCTCGGGCGGATGCAGCCGCGCGAGCGGTAGCAGGGCGATGACGCGGATCCCCAGCGAGACCAGGATGGCGGCCCGATAGGCCTCAGCCGAGTCGGCCCGGGCGGCCAGCCCGAGCGCCAGCGCGGCCGGCAGCACCCCGGCCAGCAGGTTGCCGGCCACAGCCGCGATCGTGCTCACCCCTTCACTCACGCTGAACAGGCGGGTGCGGTTGGCCGGCGTGCTCAGCATCGCCGCAAGTGGCACAACGGTCAAGGCATACATCACCAGGCCGAACCCGCTGATGGCATACAGGACCAGCATGGCTTCGAGCTGGGGAATCAGGAGGGTGCCCGCCCAGGCCGCGATCCCGATCGCGGCCCCGGTCAGGATCGCCCGGCGCTGGCCGAGCCGGTCCATGAGCCAGGCGGCCAGGGGCGCCATGAGCGCGCCTCCCAGGGTGTGGGCGAGGGTCATCCAGCCGATCGAGGCCCGGTTGAAGCCAAGCGCGGCCAGGTAGAGCTCAAACAGCACGGATGGAACGCCGGTCCCGATGAACCAGATGCCCAGACCAATGACCAGCAGCCAGCCCTGGCGCGAGATCGCAACCGCTCGGGGTTTTTCGTCAGGCACGCCCCAATCCTATTTCCCGCCCATAGCCCGGTTCGACCGTCACCCGCCCATGCGCATACGCTTCCCGTCCGCGCAGGACCACCCGCTCGACCCGGCCCTTCATTTGCCAGCCCTCGAAGGGCGTCCAACCGGCGCGGGTCTGCATCTGCGCGCCGCGGGCGGTCCAGACCGCGGCGAGGTCGACCTCGATCCAGGTCTCGGGCTGCTCGGGCAGGCCGAAGATGCGGCGCGGGTTGGCGCTCATCCGGGCGATCACGCCGTCCAGGCTGAGCAGGCCTTCATCGACCAGGCGCAGATACAGCGGCAGGGCGGTCTCGAGCCCGGGATAGCCCGGTGGCGCAGCGGGGCTGTCCTTCTCGGCCAGCAGATGCGGGGCGTGGTCGGTGGCGAACATGTCGATCAGGTCGAGGTTGGAACGCAGGGCCAGCATGTCGGCCCGGGTCGCCAGCATCGGGCGGACCTCGGCCCGGCCGGGGCCGAGGCGGGGGATGTCCTCATCGCACAGCCACAGATGATGCGGGCACACCTCGCAGGTCACCGCGATCGCGGCTTCCCTGGCCCGCCGGATGAGCTCGAGTTCGTCGATGCGGCTGACGTGGCAGATGTGAATCGAACGGCCGGCCAGGTGGGCGGCCATGATCGCAGCCGCGGCCGTGCGCTGCTCGGCATGGCAGAGCAGCGGGCGACCAGCCGGCCAGGCCCGGGCGTGGGCGAGCAGCGCGCCCAGGCTGTCCATCTTGAGCGTGCCAAACGTATTATCCAGATACATCTTCAGCCCGGCGCAATCGTGCGCCAGGTCCGCCGCGCTCGCGACGTTGTCGACCGTCGCCCCGAGGTAGAGGCCGAAGTCGCAGCGGGCCTTGGCCCGGGCCGCCGCGCGGGCGAGGCCGAGGGTGGCGGCGTCGGTCACCGAGGGGCTGGTGTTGGGCATGGCGGCGACGTAGGTGAAGCCGCCGGCCAGCGCCGCGCGGGTGCCGCTG
>JBDSIP010000394.1:0-3817 GCA_039917915.1 Thermoflexales bacterium | reverse complement strand
ACGATCGCCAGAGCCAGTGTGATCAGCAAGCCCGTCCGGAGCGCGTTGACTGGAATGCCGATCTTGCGGGCATGGGTCGGATCGAAAGAGGTGACCAGCAGCTCCTTGAAAAAAAGGAAGATGGCCGCGCCGACAAACAGTACCAGCAGCGCAGTGAAGACCAGATCGCCCTCGGTAACGCCCAGAATGTTGCCGAACAGAAAGTGCGACAGGTCGCGGGCGTAGCTGCGGGCCGTACTGATAAGCAGCACGCCCAGCGCCAGCGCGGCGGTGAAGACGACTCCGATGGCCGTGCTGTCGCGCAGCTTGCCCTCGCGGCTGAGCGCGCTAATGATGCCAGCCGTGACCAGGGCCGAAACCAGGCCTCCGAGAAAGAGATTGCCCTGCGCGATGTAGGCGATGACGACGCCCGGCAGCACACTGTGCGAAATCGCGTCGCCGATGTATTCCATCCCGCGCAAGACGACGAAACAGCCGAGCAGGCCGCACACGATCGACACGAGCAGGCCGGCCGCCAGACCGCGTTGCATGAAACCGTTGGCCAGGGGTTCGAGCAGGAAGCTAACCATAGGCTTGACGCAGCACGTCAGGCTGCATGACCTCAGCCGGTGTGCCATCCGCGACGATTTGGCGGTTGAGCAGAATCACCCGGTCGGCGACATCGCCGGTGACGACGCTGCCCAGGTCGTGGGTGGACGAGATCACGGTCATGCCTTGCTGCTGCAGCTCGCGGATGAGGTCCATGATGCTGCGCTGCGAGGGCGCGTCGAGGCCGGCGAAGGGTTCGTCGAGCAGGAGAAGCCTCGCGTGCTGGGCGAGCGAGCGGGCCAGGAAGGCGCGCTGTTGCTGCCCGCCGGAAAGGTCGCCGATCGAGCGGCGGGCCTGCCCGGACAGCCCGACCTGGGCCAGGGCCGCGTCGACGGCCGCATCGTCCTCGCGGCCGGGCCGGGAGAACCAGCCCAGGTGCGAGTAGCGGCCCATCATCACGACATCCCGGACGGTGACCGGGAAGCGCCAATCCACATCCGTGCGTTGGGCAAGAAACGACGTGTGGGGATGGCAGGTGTCGATGGGCGCATCAAAGACCTGGGCCATGTCCGGATTGGGCGGGTGAAGCAGGCCGGCGATGATCTTGAGCAGGGTGCTCTTGCCCGCCCCGTTTGGCCCCAACAGGGCCACCCGTTCGCCCTGGCGGATGCGCAGGCTGACACCCTCCAACGCGTCCCGCGTCCGGCCGGGGTAGCGATAAGTCAGATGGGTCAGACACACCGCGTGGGCGATCGTCGACATATCGTCGGTGTGAATGTGGCGGGTGTAGTAGAGGCGGGTCATGATCTGGACTGCGGCCGAGGCGTGAACACCCTCGAAGTTGTCCCAAAAATAGTGGCGATCTCGCTATCCCCGCGCTTCGCGCGGGGATAGCGAGATCGCCGGTTGTTTTTAGGACGGCTTCCATGTGTGTTCACCAACGAGTGCTGATGCCACACGCTCATCATCTTAGCGCCCCCACGATGGTTGTCGTGTTGAAGCGCACCAAGTCGACATAGGTTGCGGCCGGGCCCTTCTCATCGCTCAGCGTGTCGATAAAGAGCGCGCCGACAAACGCGACGCCGGCCTCCTTCGCCACCGCTTCAGTCAGCTTGGGATTGAGTCCCGCTTCGGTGAAGACTGCCTTGACTTTGAAGGCTTTGATCAGGTCGACCAGACGTTTGACGCTCTGGGCCGAGGGCTCGGCGGCGGTGCTGCTGCTAGCGATGACGGCGCCCACAACGCGAAAGCCATACCGCCCGGCGAAATAGCCCATCGCGTCGTGGGTGGTGACCAGCACCCGCTGCGCGGCCGGGATCTTTTCCGTCTCAGCCTTGACAAAGGTATCCAGGTCTTTGAGTTTGGCGACATAGGCATCGGCGTTTGCGTTCACCGCCATGGCGATGGCGGGATCGAGCGCCGCAAGTCCCTTCGCGACGTTGCGGGCGGCCTGCTGCCAGCGCACAGGGTCCATCCAGATGTGCGGGTCGTTGTCAAACTCCGAGGCAAATGCTTTATCGATTGTGTTGAGAGGGATGCCCTCGGCAGCGACGATGACCGGGCGTTGTCCGCCCGCATTTTGGATCAGGCCGGTCAACCAGGCATCCTCGTACTGCGCGCCGACGACGATGATTGCGCTGGCGCCGGCCACAGTTTTTGCATCGGTTGGGGTCGGCTCATACTCGTGCGGATCGCTGCCCGGCGCAACGATCGAGACAACGCTGGCATTTGAGATTCCTGCGATGAGGTTGGCGACCAGATCCCGGACCAACGGCGTGCTGGTCACCAGGCGCAGCGATTGCGCCGCCCCTGGCGCGGCGGACCCAGCGCCGCAGCCTGACAGCGCCAGGACGGCGATCACGAGCCACAGGCGAACAACGCTCATTGCCCTGCCTCAGCGCAATTCGAGCATTCCAGCCACATCTCGCGCGGCAGGACGGACAGGGCTTTCGCCCCTGCCCCGCGCTCGAAGACCGGACGGTAGAGCACCTCGCCTTTGCGGTGCCGCTCGCCGCAGGTGTGGCAGGCCTCGGGTTTTTCCAGCACAAACGTGGTGTATCCGGTAATTACCCAGCCCATGTGGCGGGTGTGCGCCGCCAGGCTTTCCAGGGCGGCCCGCACGGTCTGCGACTTGTTGCCGGCGTAATAGGTGCTCGACAAAGTCTCGAGCAATTCGACGGTGGCGTCATCGAGGGTGAAGTTGAGGCGTTGCATGATTCGAAGATCCACGTAAGCAGCGACTACACACTCAGTATACACTCGCAATCGAGCGCCGGCTTAGCGCCAGCCCGGCCAGCAGCGCAGCCAGGCCCGCCAGGGCCGGGGCGAGATGCAGGGCGTCGAGATAACCCACTTGGACGTAGACGGCGATGGCGCTGCCATAACCGACCGACCCGGCGGCCAGGAGCGCGCGCCACACCCAGATCTGCCCAACCTGGAAGCCCCACATCGGGATCAGCCCAAAAGGCAATCTCGCCGCGATCAACATCCCGCCCAATGCCGCCCGATCATGGGCGATCAATGGCACGAGATGAGCGCCAGCGGCGCGTAGCGCCCCGGCCGAGGTCGCCAGAAAATGGAGGCCTTCGGGCACAAAGACGCGGGTCATCCCAATCCATGACTGGAGTTTGGCAACTCCCGCCCCATAGACGAGAAGCGGCCTAGCTTGGTATTCTTCGGTTATCACGCCAAGAATCACAAGCGAGGCCAACATGACGATCGATCATTCCGAATGGATGCGCAACTTCGCCCTGCCGCTTTTGGCAGGACTGAACGTCTTCCAGGTGCGGCACGCGCTGAATGTGCTGGAGGCCGTGGTGGTTTGCGACCTGCGGCCCAAGACGCTGGCGGGACTGACACGCTGCTTGCTTTTGGCGCATGCCGACCACTTCGCGTTGGCCGACTTCTTTCGAGTCAGCCCGTGGAGCGCCGAACAGGTGCGGGAGAGAATGATCGAGGCCGTTCTGATTGCGGCGTGCAAGCTTCAAGTGCTGCTTGGCGAAGGCCGGATCGCGCTGACCATCGTTGGTATGCCTCGCAAAACATGTTCAAAGCCGTTCGACGGCGCGGCTGGCACTTTGTGTGCGCCAGTCGCTCCAACCGCAAGTTGTCGGGCACGCCGCTTTCCCAGTGGTGGTCCAAATTGGCCCAACAGCGCAGGCAGCGAATCTCGCTGTCATCGACCAAAGGCAAACGCACTTACCAAATCCGGGTCGCTCATGGACGGGTGCGTGGCTGTTCTCATCAAGTGGCCGTGGTCACCTAAAAAGGCACCGCCGGGACCGCTCTT
>JBDSIP010000393.1:0-4196 GCA_039917915.1 Thermoflexales bacterium | reverse complement strand
CAAACGACCTCCCCCGCCCCGGCGTACGCCGGGGCGGGGGGGGTCGTTTGCGGCAGCAGCGCTATATCGGGCGATACTCGCCTTCGACAACGCCGTCGTCCTTCGGTTCGGGCGGGGCGGACGCGTCGGCGGGCGCCGACGGTTCGGCCTTGTAGACCGCGGCGCTGGCGGTCTGCAGCGTCTCGATGCCCTTCTGGATGCGGGCCAGATCGTCGGTCTTGATCGCCTCACGCAAATCATTGATCTGGGCCTCGATGGCGCCTCGATCGGCGCCGCTGACTTTCTCGCCCAATTCCTTGAGCGACTTTTCAGCCGTGTAGATCGTGTTGTCGGCGGTGTTGCGCGCATCGGCGACGTCCTTGCGGCGCGCATCCTGGGTGGCGTTTCGAGTCGCTTCCTGCACCATCCGCTCGACATCCTGCTTGTTCAGATTGGTGCTGGCCGTGATGCTGATCCGCTGTTCCTTGCCGGTGGCCTTGTCCTTGGCCGTGACGCTGAGAATGCCGTTCGCGTCGATATCAAAGGTGACTTCGACCTGGGGCAGGCCGCGCGGGGCCGGCGGGATGCCTTCGAGCCGGAACTGGCCGAGCAGCATGTTGTCGGCCGACATGGGCCGTTCGCCCTGGAAGACCTTGATGTCGACGGCGGTCTGGGTATCCTCGGCCGTGCTGAAGACCTCGCTCTTGCGGACCGGCACGGTGGTATTGCGCTCAATCAGGCGGGTCATGACACCGCCCATGGTCTCGACGCCCAAGCTGAGCGGTGTGACGTCCAGGAGAACCACGTCCTTGACCTCGCCGCCGAGCACGCCGGCCTGAATCGCGGCGCCGATCGCAACGACCTCATCGGGGTTGACACTCTTGTTGGGTTCCTTACCGCCGGTCAGCTCGCGCACGATTTGCTGGGCCATCGGCATGCGGGTGGCGCCTCCGACAAGCACAACTTCGTGCAAATCACTGACTTTCAGATTGGCGTCCTTCAAGGCTTGCTCCACGGGTCCGCGCAGCCGCTTCAGCAGTCCCTCGCTCATTTGTTCGAAGCGAGCTCGCGTGAGCTTGAGCAGCAGATGCCGCGGGCCGCTCGCGTCGGCGGTGACGTAGGGCAGGTTGATTTCGGTCTCGAGCAGCGACGACAGCTCGATCTTGGCCTTCTCAGACGCCTCGCGGATGCGTTGCAGCGCCTGGCGGTCCTGGCTCAGGTCAATGCCTTGTTCCTTCTTGAACTCCCCGACCAGCCCGTCCATGATGACGGCATCCCAGTCGTCGCCACCAAGATGGGTGTCGCCGCTGGTGGACTTGACTTCGACCACGCCATCGCCGACTTCCAGCACGGACACATCGAAGGTGCCGCCACCCAGGTCAAAGACCAGGATGACTTCGTTCTTGACCTTGTCCAGGCCATAGGCCAGGGCGGCCGCGGTCGGCTCATTGATGATGCGCAACACTTCGAGACCGGCGATCTGGCCGGCGTCCTTGGTGGCCTGGCGCTGCGAGTCGTTGAAATAGGCGGGCACGGTGATGACCGCCTGGGTGACGGGCTCGCCCAGATAGGCCTCGGCATCGGTCTTCAGTTTCGCCAGGATCATGGCGCTGATTTCCTGGGGGGTGAAGACTTTGTTATTTGCGTTGGGTAGTTTCACCCGCGCGTCCCCGGCCTGGCCGGCAATCACCGCAAACGGCATGCGCTTGCGCTCGGCCTCGACCTCTTCGAACTTGCGGCCCATGAATCGTTTGATCGAATAAACCGTGTTCTCAGCGTTGACGACACCCTGGCGTTTCGCGGGCTGGCCGACGATGCGCTCGCCGTTCTTGTTGAAGGCGACCACCGATGGGAGCAGATTGCTTCCTTCGGCGGTGGCGATCACGGTCGGGCTGCCGCCTTCGAGAACCGCGACGACGCTGTTGGTCGTGCCCAGGTCAATTCCAATAATCTTGCTCATTACTTCCTCCAATACCCGCGACGCGCCCATGCGCGGCCGCGCTCTGTCCTAAACTGGAAGGAGCCTAGCAGGCGACTGTATGAGGAGTACTTGCGGGGGATAAGCGTTGCGTTGGCGGGCCTTCAACTGCCCCCAAAGCAGATCGGAGCCGCGCGACGTGGCGGAGACTCTGGCGACACCTTGCTAAGGGTTGACCGACGTTCACTCAAATCCAGGCGAGGGCAGGCGTGAACAGCGCTTTGCGCGAGCCGATGTCGTGCCTGCCCTTTCCGCTGAAAGCGTTCCGTAACCCAGCATGACAAACGCCGTGACACGCGCACTTCCGCATCTTCGGCCTGAACAATAACGGTGGCGAGCATTACTCAGCGGCCAGCCGCGTCCGGAACCCATTAGTGCTGAACACCTGGCTGGCGGCGGTGAGGGCGTAGCTGACGCCATAGAGCCCGGCCCCCGCGGCGGCCACCCACGTGCCCGCGCCGGCCATCAGGAAGGCCGCCACCAACAACGCGGCCCCGCAGGCCAGTTCGACGAGGGTCGTCCAGTCGGCGCGCAACGCATAACGCCAACGCTTGGGTTGGGCGGCCCGCGCGCCCGCCTTGGGTGTGCGGGCAAATTCGCCCGTGTGCTTGCTGAACAAGCCCGCCAGCAATGCGACCGAGTTCGACAGGCTCAGCCCGATCCCAATTGTGATGACCGCCGGGAGGTCGCGCACGAAAGCGAAGAACGAGCGCCCCTGGGACTGATGCGCGAAAAGCATCGACAGGAGCGGCAGAAGACCGATCAGGCTGGCCGGGCCAATTGGCGGCCCTGATTCAGGGACTGGGTTGAGCAGCCCAAGCAGCGGGGTCGTGATCGCCAGGAGCACGATCATGGGCTGGATGAAGTAGCCGCTGATATGCAACGTGCCGAGCAGCTTGCGGACGGGCGAGATCGGCGCGCGCCAGATTAAGGGCAGCAGCTTGCGCACGCAGCGGGCGCTTCCGCGCGCCCAGCGAGCCTGTTGCAGTTTGAAGGCGAGGGTATCGCGCGGAATCTCGCTCGGCGCGACTTCATCTTCCAGATACACCCCGCGCCAGCCGCGCAACTCCGCCCGGTAGCTCAAATCGAGGTCCTCGCTCAGGGTGTCGGACTGCCAGCCGCCCGCGTCATCGATGCAGGTTCGCCGCCAGATCCCGCCGGAGCCGTTAAAGTTCATCAGCAGGCCGACGCTGTTGCGCGCGGGTTGCTCGATGACGAAGTGCATATCGAGCATGATGGCCTGAGCGCGGGTGACCGCCCGCTCGTCCCGGTTGAGGTAGGTCCAACGCGTTTGGACGAAGCCGACCCTTGGGTCGGCAAAGGTGCTATCTGAATCGGCCAGCAGGCGGGTTAGAAAGTCGCGCCTGGGGACGAAGTCGGCATCAAAGATCGCGATGAAGTCGCCGGTTGCAGTTGTCAGTCCGTTGGCCAGCGCGCCGGCCTTGTAGCCCTCGCGATTTTCGCGGCGGATGAGGCAGATGTTGTGGCCGCGGGCGCGCGCCGCGTCGACGGCCCGCTGGGCGATGCAGGCAGTCTCATCGCTCGAGTCGTCGAGGACCTGGATCTGGAGCAGCTCGCGCGGGTAGTCCATGGCGCAGGCCGACGCAATGACCCGCTCGGTCACGTAGCGCTCGTTGTAGAGCGGGAGCTGGACGGTCACCGTGCGCGACATCGTCGCCGCGGCGGGCACGGGGCCGGGGTTGGTGTTCCGGTTGGCCTGGCGGCGGAGCAGGCGCTGGCGCGCATACAGGAACAGGAGCAGGCCCTCATGCAGGGCATATGTGCCGAGCACCAGCGCGGCGAGGATGTTCAACGCGATCAGGACTGGCACGGAAAAGACGCGGCGCGCCGCCGCGAGGCGGGCGCGCCGGAATGCAAACCGGTCATGCGCTCAATTACTCATTCTTGTCGAGGTCGTCGAGGTTGAGCTCGCCCAGGAAGTCCTTGAACGCGCCCAGGTCCTCGTCCTTGACGGACTCGTCCTCGTCGTCGGGGATAACTCCGGCCTTGTCCATCACCTCGTTCTCAACAAAGATCGGGCAGTCGGCGCGAACGGCCAGGGCCACGGCGTCGCTCGGCCGCGCGTCGATGACGACCTCGCGCGCGCCGACTTTCAGAATCACGCTGGCGTAGAAGACATCGTTCTTGAGTTCGCTGACGATGATCCGATCGACTTTGCCGCCTAGCTCATCGACGATCTTCAGGGCAAGATCATGGGTGAGCGGGCGGGGCGACTGCT
>JBDSIP010000392.1:0-5787 GCA_039917915.1 Thermoflexales bacterium | reverse complement strand
GCGCCGCCGGCGCGCTCAAGATCGACCTTCCCGGATATGCTGAAACCGCCCAGCCCGGCGCGGCCATCCTGCCCTTTGCTTCCGTGCTCGTCGCGCTGCCGCCCGGGGCGACGCCAACCTTGCGGATTCTCCTGATCGAAGAACGAGACATCCCCCTCCCCGGCCCGCTGGCGCTTGCGCCCGTTCCGGAAGGCGTCCTGCGCGGCGCCGACGGCCGCGTCACGGGCGGCGCCTTCGCGCCGGCTTCCGAGGCCCAAAGGAGCCAGGCCAAGGAATACCCTGCGGTTGCGCTCGAGCCGGCCGGCGTGGTCCGCGGCGTGAGCCTCGCCCGGCTTGTGTTTTACCCGGCTCGTCCGATCGGGGCGGAATTGCGTTCGACGACCCACGTCCGCGTCGCGCTGTCATTTTCCAGCAAGGCCGCCAACACGCCCGGCCCAGACGCCTCCGACCCGCTTCTGGCGGCCCTCCGCGCGACGGTCATCAACCCCACCCAGGTTCAGCAAGAGCCACTCCCGACGATGGATCCGGCTCCCGGGCAATCTGCCCTGATTCGGAACCCGGCCGGCACCGGCTCGGCCTGGCAGGTCGAGGTCGCAGCTCCGGGCTTGACCGCGATCACCCGTGAAGCCCTGGTCGGGGCGGGATCACCGCTGGAGAACGCCGACCCGCGTTACCTGCATCTCGCCCGAGCCGGGATCGAGGTCGCGACCGAATGGGATGGCGACGCAGACGCCTTCTTCGAGGCGGGCGAACGGCTGATCTTCTACGCCGATCCGCGTTTCAGCCGCTGGACACCGACCGACGTCTATGTCCTGTGGGAGGACGCGGGTTCGGCGCCACTCCGCGCGCAGGACCGCCCGGCCTCCCCCGCCGGCCAAACGGCCGGGATTGCCTGGGCCGACGCGACATCCGAAGTCAATCAGTTGTACACGCCTGACTGCTTTTGCGGGGTCCTTCCGCCCGGGCGCGATGGCGACCGCTGGGCGTGGGACGATTTAAAGCGCCCCGGCCATTCGACCGGCGCGTATCCGATCAACCTGCCGGCCCTGGCCGCCGCGCAGCCAGCCACGCTCACCGTCTGGCTTATCGGCTACACCGATGTCGCGGGCAGCCCCGACCATCGCGTGGCGTTTGACCTCAACGGCACGCGCGTGGGCGGCATCGATTGGAACGGCCGGCAGGCGATCACGGCGACAGTGCCCGTCACGGCCGGAATTCTGCACGCCAATGTCAACACCCTCACCCTGACGCTGCCCGGCCTGCCCGGCATCAACATTGAAGGCGCCTGGCTGGATGCATTTGCCATCCGTTATGCACGGGGAAGCGCTGCCGCGGGCGGCGCGGCCGCCATCTCCGGTCAGGCGGCCCAAAGAAGCTATACCCTTGCGCTCGCCTCAACGGCCGGTCTGCGGGTCTACGACACCACCGATCCCAGCCAGCCGCTGCGCCTGACAGGCTTCGTCACGGCGGGGAACGCGATCTCATTTGGCGATCCCATTACTGGCGGCGCCCATCGCTATGCGCTGGCGGCGGAAAGCGGATTACGCGCCCCGGCCGCCTTGCGCCCAATCCAGCCCTTGCGGACTGGTGGCGGATTTGCGGGCGCCGACTACATCCTGATCGCGCCCGACACCTTCACGCCGGCACTGGCGAGCCTGATCACCCTGCGCCAGGCGCAAGGCTTGTCCGTCGTCGTTGAAGCCCCACAGGCCATCTACGCGGCCTATGGCGACGGACGGCCCGATCCGGCCGCGATCCGGGCCTATCTCGCCCACGCCTACGCGACTTGGACGCCCCGCCCGACCTACGTTCTGCTTGTCGGCGATGGCAGCTTTGATCCCCGCCAATATCGCGCCGAATCAACCCCGACCTTCATCCCGCCCTATTTGGCCGATGTCGATCCGTGGGCGGGTGAAACCGCCGCCGACAATCGCTTCGTCACCGTGGACGGATCGGACAACCTGGCGGACATGCTCATTGGCCGCCTGCCGGTGAAGACACTGACCGAAACGCAGACCGTTGTGGACAAGATCGTCCGATACGAAACGGACCCGCCCACGGGTGGCTGGAATGCGCGAGTGGTATTTGTGGCCGACGATGTCGATTGGGCCGCCGGCGACTTTGCGGCCGAGTCAGAGCTGATCGCGACCGGCTATTTGACCGCGCCGTTTGCGCCGAAGCGCGTCTACTACACTCCGCCGTCCAGTCTCATCACGGTCACCCAACAAGCGGTGTTGGGTCATTGGAACGCGGGCGCAATGCTGATTCAATTCGCGGGCCATTCGTCGTGGCAGCAGTGGGCAGGCGAGAGCTTTTTTCATCTGGACAATCTGCCCGCGCTGAACAACGGTTCGCGCCTGCCCATCGTGGTCGAGATGACCTGCTTTACCGGCGCCTTCCAGCGGCCGGAACCCACGCTCGACGAGGCAACGCTCACCCATCCAGGCGGCGGCGCGGTTGCTGCCTGGGGAGCAACCGGGTTGGGCATCAGCACCGGCCACGCGAGTCTGGACGAGGGCTTCTTCCAGGCAATCTTCGGCAGTAATCCGGCGAATCTCGGCCAGGCCGCCTGGTCCGGCAAAATAAGGCTGGCCGCAACCGCCCAAAATCTCGACCTGCTGGACACCTTCACCCTGCTGGGCGATCCGGCCCTTCGGCCGAATCGGACCGTCATTTGGGCCGGCCAGACCTATCTGCCCGCCGTGATGGCGGCCACGACCACTGAGTTGCGTCCTCCTGACGCTGAATGGTTTAAGACCTCAACCGCCCTGTCGGCCGCCACAGACAGGGCGCCCGCCTACCGGGATGAAGCCAACACGGGCATCTATGTTGCGTCACTGGGCACGCTCGCAGGGGTGCTCACGGGCGCGCTGTGGAGCCGCGGCCGCCGGCATTCTTCATCGGCTGGCGCGGGCGGCAACCGGACTGAACTGGCAAAAAACGCAGAAAAGCATGACAAACCCAACCAATCATGACCCGCGCCATCGCACCCTCTTGCAGGGCATCGCCAAACGGGCGATGTACGATCGCGGGCTGCTGCCCGAGTTTTCGCAGGCTGGGCTCACCGAACTTGAAAGGATCAAGGCATCGCCCTCGGGTGCGGGCGACGTGTCGATCCGCGACCTGCGGAACCTGCTGTGGTGTTCGATCGACAACGACGACTCGCGCGATCTCGATCAACTGACATTCGCAGAGGCGCTGCCGGGCGGTTCGCTCAAGCTTCTGGTGGCCGTGGCCGATGTCGACGCGCTGGTCAAGGATGGCACCGCCCTGGACGAATATGCCGGCCACAACACGACCTCGGTTTACACCGCCGCCCAAATTTTCCCGATGCTGCCCGAGAGGCTGTCGACCGATCTCACGTCACTGAACGTCAACGAAGACAGGCTGGCGATCATCGTCGAAATGACGATCGGCGCGGACGGCGCGCTCAAGGCATCGGACGTGTATCGGGCGCGCGTGCGCAACAGCGCCCAGTTGGCCTACAACAGCGTGGCGGCCTGGCTCGAAGGCGGAAAGATGCCGGAAGCGCTTGCAGCCGTCAAGGGCCTGGCCGAAAATGTGCGCCTGCAGGATGGCGCCGCCCAGCGCATGAAGGCGCTCCGGCACGTCCAAGGGGCGCTCAGCCTCGAAACCATCGAGGCGCGCCCGGTCTTTGAGGGCGACCAGATCCGCAGTCTTGAGGCGGAAAAGAAGAACCGGGCCAAGGAACTGATCGAGAACTTCATGATCGCCGCCAACGGGGTGACTGCGCGCTTTCTCGCCGCCAAGTCCCTCCCCTCGATCCGGCGGGTGGTTCGCACGCCCAAACGCTGGGAGCGGATCGTCGAGCTGGCCCAGGAACGCGGCGCGCGCCTTCCCGCGGTGCCTGACTCCAATGCGTTGGACGACTTTCTGGTCGCGGCGAGGGCCGCCGACCCGGTCCGCTTTCCCGACTTGTCCCTGGCGGTGGTCAAACTCCTGGGCTCGGGCGAGTATGTGGCGGAACGGCCCGGCGACGCGGCGCCCGGCCACTTTGGCCTCGCGGTCAAGGACTACAGCCATTCCACCGCGCCGAACCGCCGCTATCCGGATCTGGTCACCCAGCGCCTGCTGAAAGCAGCCTTGGCCGGCCAGGCGACGCCGTATACCTTCGAAGAGCTCGGGCGGATGGCCACGCACTTCACCGCGCAAGAGGACGCCGCCAGCAAGGTCGAGCGGCAGGTCGGCAAGTCGGCCGCGGCGCTGTTGCTCCAATCCAGGATCGGCCAGCAGTTTGAGGCGATTGTCACGGGCGCCTCGGACAAGGGCACCTGGGTGCGGCTGCTGGACATCCCGGTTGAGGGCCGGGTCGCGCAGGGCGCAGAAGGCCTGGATGTGGGCGACACCGGGCGCGTCCAGTTGTTGTCGGTCAACGTCGAACGGGGCTTCATCGACTTCAAGACCATTCGGAGTAAGTAATGGCGAAAACCAAAGCAGCGCCGGAAGCTGACGCTAGAGACGTCGTCATCAGCGCCCGAAATGTGACGAAGAAGTTCGGCGAGGAGACGGCGGTTGGGGGTGTCTCCTTCGAAGTGCCCCGCGGGACGATCTTCGGGTTCATTGGCCCGAGCGGCTCGGGGAAGACGACCACGGTCCGGCTCTTGACCGGTGTGCAGACGCCCACGTCAGGCGAGGTCGTAGTGCTCGATCGAAACCCCGCGAAGTTCAGCCAGGGTGAGCGAGCCCGCCTGGGCTATATGCCGCAGCTCTTCGTGCTTTATCCGAATCTGACGGTCTGGGAAAACCTGAACTTCGCGGCGTCCCTGTATGGCATGGGTCTGTTCCGCGGAAAACGCCTGAAGGCAGCCCTGTCCTTTGTCGAGTTGCTCGAGCACCGGTCAAAGCTGGCCCGCAATATCTCGGGCGGGATGCTGCGGCGGCTCAGCCTGGCCGCCACGCTCGTGCACGAGCCGCAACTGCTGTTTCTGGACGAGCCGACTGCCGGGATCGATCCGATTCTAAGGCGCAAGTTCTGGGATCACTTCCGGGCGCTCAAGGAACAGGGGCGGACTATTTTCGTGACCACCCAATACGTGAGCGAAGCCGACAACTGCGACCTGGTGGGTGTTCAGAACAACGGGAAGCTGCTCCTCGTGGACACCCCGCTCGGCGTGCGCCACCACGCCTACGGCGGCGATATGCTCGATTTCCGAACGGCACAACCCTTCGATTTTCAGGCCGAGGGGATGCTCCGCGCGTTGCCCTTTGTGCGGGCCAAGACCGCCCGGACAGGTGCGGACAGCATGCGCATCGTCGTAGACCAGGCCGGCACGGCCACGGCCGAACTGATGGGCTGGGCGCTCCAGCAGGACATCGAGGTCAAGGCGGTGGAGGAATACACCCCATCATTTGAGGATGTGTTTGTGGAGTTGGTCCGCCCGGAGGCACTCCATGCGTGAATTGCTGCGCGGAGCGATCCGGTCCTCCTCATTCATCCGCAAGGAGATCTTCGAAATCCTGCGTCAGCCCCGGCTGGTCGCCACCCTGGTTTTCGGGCCCTTTCTGATCCTGCTGATCTTCGGAATCGGCTTCCGCGCCCAGTCTGCCAGCCTCCGCACGCTGTATGTCGCGCAGAGCAACAGCGCCATCCCCGCGCAGAGCATCGAGCAGTACGGGAAGTCCATGGGCAGCCTCATCATCCATGCCGGAATAACGGACAACAAGGCCGAAGCCCTCAACCGGCTCCGCCAGGGACAAGTAGACCTGGTGGTTGAGGTACCCGGAGACATCACGGGCACGCTCCTAACCAACCAGCAGGGCGCATTC
>JBDSIP010000391.1:0-4891 GCA_039917915.1 Thermoflexales bacterium | reverse complement strand
TGGGGCGGTCGGCTGCAGGTGTTGTGGCGGACGCTGGATGGAACGGTCTTCTCCCAGAGCCTGCACCTTGGCGCGCTGACGACCGAGACGCTGTCGTCGACACCGGTCATCCGAAGCTCGCCGCTACTGGCCGACTTCGGCGAAGGGATGACGGCGGTCTTTGGCTGGATGCCCGACGCCAACAACGGCGCCCAGGCGCGCCTGTCGGCGGTCCGGTTGAGCGTGAATACGTTGTCGGGGACCGCAGTGTTCACACCAACCTGGACCCGTTTCATCGACGACTGGAAGTCCTCGCCGGCGCTGGTGCCGATGGGACCGGACAGGCCGCCACTGGTGGTGACCGGTTACGGCATCGGCCTGGGCGCCAATCAGGGCACCGGCGGGTATGGCGTATGCAACAACGTAAACGGCGGCATTCTGGCAATGAACGTCCTCAGCGGAACAGTGGCGTGGACTCATGACTGGGCCGCCACGGGTGATGGAAACGTGCGCGGTTCACCCGCGGTCGCCGACTTTGACGGCGACGGCGGAATGGATGTGGCCCTGCCCGCGGGATGCTTCGGAAAGCTTTATGGTTACGACGGCGCGACCGGCGCCCCGAAGTGGGAGCGCCAGCTCGGCCCGCGCACCATTGGCTCGCCCTCGCTCGGCGACTTGAATGGCGACCGCGCGCTCGAGATCGTCGTCGGAAGCTACGACGGGAATGTGTGGGCGCTGACCTCTCCTCGTTGGGCATTTGTCCCGGGAGCGTTTCGGTAGATGCGCGCCGCGGCGGACGATCGGAGCGCGAGGCGGGCGACGCTTCTGTTCCTGGCGCTGAGTTACGCCGCCGCGCTGGCGCTCGCCGGGTTGCATCTTTCCACGCCATCGGATGATGCTATCGCGCTCCTATACGAGCGAAAGCAGGATCGACCCGGTGTCCCGGTCGCTCCGGTCTCGGCCGGGAGCGCCCTGCGAACCGGGGATGTCGTGCTCGCGGTGGCCGGGCTTCCGGTCGAAATGATGGGCATTGCCCCCGGGCCTGCCTGGCGGCCGGGCGACACGGTCGTGTATCAGGTGATTCGAGAAGGGCGCGAAGTCAGCGTCCCGGTCGTTCTGAGCGCGGGCTCGCCTGGGCCAGCGCTTGACCATTGGGGCGAGTTGCTCTTCGGTCTGGCCCTTCAACTTGTCGGCCTGTATGTTTTCGTGCGCCGCCCGCGGGAAGCTGCCGGAAGCGCGCTCAACATGGCGGGTGGCGCGGCCCTGGCAAGCGCCTGGATGCGGGCGCTCCAGGGTTCGCTGCCCGATGCGGCGGCGGGACCGGCGGCCTGGTGGCTGGCCGTCGCAAGCGGCTTGATCTACATTGTTTTCTATGCCGGCGTGCTGCACCTGTTCCTCGTCTTTCCGGGGCGGCACCCCATCCTCTCGCGCTGGCGGCGCGCCATCGCGCTGGCATATCTCTTGCCAACCGCGATCATGGCGGCCGCATTCACGATCGTGTTCGCTGCTACACCGGTATGGTGGTCGCGGCTCCTGGTATGGGGGGCGGCCGTGCGCGCAGTCAACGTCGTCCTCGTCGGACTCGCCATCCTCGCGCTCGTGACCGGCTATCGCGCGACCCGCGACGCGGCCCTGCGCCAGAAGACCAAGTGGGTGGCATTTGGGGCGGCGGCGCTTGGCGCGGTCACGCTCGTCTTCCGCCAACTGCCCGGCGTTATCTGGGATGTTCGCCCGTTGGGCACGAACGAAAGCTGGGTGGTCGGTCTGATCCTCCCGCTCGCGCTGGCGATCTCGATCATGCGCCACCAGTTGTTCGACATCGATGTCCTGATCAATCGGGCGCTGGTGTACGGCGCGTTGACGGCAATCGTGACCGCCGTGTACGCCCTGATCGTCGTCGCCTTCGCCGGATTAATTGGGGCCCGCGGCAGCGTGGCTCTGTCACTGGCCGCGACTGCGCTGATCGCCTTGATCTTTCAGCCCCTGCGCGAACGTCTGCAACGCGCCGCCAACCGGATGTTGTATGGCGAGCAGAATGAGCCGTACGGCGTTCTCTCGCGCCTCGGCAAACGCCTGGAGGCGGCCTATCTTCCTGGACAGGCGTTTGCGGCCATCGTGGAGGCCGTCTCGCAGGCGCTCAAGTTGCCCTATGCGGCCCTGTTCATCGGCGAAGGCGCCGCCCGCCACTTGAGCGCTGACCATGGCCGGCAGCCGGCCAGACCGGATCAGTTGGTTCTCTTCCCGCTCATCTATCAGGGCGAGCGAGCCGGCGAGCTGGCGGTTCAGCCGCGAGAGGCCGGCGAGGGTTTCTCCGAGACCGAGCGGCGGCTGATCGAAGACATCGCCCATCAGGCTGGTCCGGCCGCCTACGCTCAAACGTTGATGTCCGACCTGCAGCGCTCACGCGAGCGGCTGGTGACAGCCCGCGAGGAGGAGCGCCGCCGGCTCCGACGCGACATCCACGACGGAATCGGCACGACCCTGACCGGCGTGCGCTTGTTGATCGGGCGGGCCATGGATCGCGTGGCGTCGGAGCCGGAGGCATCGGCTCTTCTGTCGGACGCGAAGGGGCAGACTCAGCAGGCCATCGCCGACATCCGCCGGCTGGTCTACGACCTGCGCCCGCCCGTGCTTGACGAGTTGGGACTGGCCGCGGCGCTGCGCGAGCACGCGGCCCGGTTTGGGTATGAGCTGATCGCTGATGAACCGCTCCCGGCTCTGTCGGCGGCGGTGGAAGTGGCCGCCTATCGGATTGCGGCGGAGGCAATGAGCAATGTTGCCCGGCACGCCAGGGCCTCGCGCTGCGTCATCTCGATCAGCCTGGATGCCGCCGCCGGCGCCCAGGCTGCTTTAAGAGTTTCGGTCGACGACAACGGCGCCGGCATTCCAGAGCGGACCCGGGCCGGCGTCGGAATCGGGTCGATGCGCGAGCGGGCCGCCGAGCTCGGCGGAAGTCTGGACATCAACCGTTTGGCAGAGGGCGGCACGCGCCTGAGCGCGCGCCTGCCCCTGGCGCCGCCCTGACCCAGCCGCGGAGGAATGTGGATGGATCCAATACGAGTGCTAATCGCCGATGACCATGCCCTGATGCGGGACGGATTGCGGAGGATCCTGTCCATGATGCCTGATGTCGAGGTGGCCGGCGAGGCGGCGACGGGCGAGGAAGCGATCGAGAAGGCGGTGTCGATGCTCCCGGACGTCATCCTGATGGATATCCAGATGCCGGGGATGAACGGGATCGAAGCGACCCGCCGCATCCTGCGGGCGATTCCCCGCATCGGCGTCATCATCGTCAGCGTCTTCGCCGACGACGACCTGGTCTTTGCCATGATGCGGGCCGGCGCGCGCGGCTATGTGTTAAAGGAGGCCGACGACGAGGAGCTCATGCGCGCCGTGCGCGGGGTGGCCCGCGGCGAGGCAAGCTTCAGCCCCGCCGTCGCGGCCCGCTTGATCGACTTCTTCCGCCACCTGAACGCGCCCAGATCGCTGGCGGCGGCAGACGTCTTCCCCGAATTGACCGCCCGCGAGGGCGAGATCCTGAGCCTGATCGCCCAGGGCAGGACCAACCAGGCGATCGCGGAGACGCTATTTCTCAGCGAGAAAACGGTCCGGAACTACGCGTCGAACATCTTCGACAAGCTGCAGGTTGCGACCCGGGCCGAGGCAATCATCCGCGCTCGCGACGCGGGGCTGCGCTGACGTCCGGTGCGCCTAAACCCATCGTCCGCGCCCTACTTCCGATACACCTCGGGCCTCAGCTCGGCGATGAAGGGCAGCGTGCGATACCGGTCGGCGTAATCCAGCCCATAGCCGACCACCCATGCGTCCGGAATCTCAAAACCGAGATAGTCCACCTGGGCCAGCGAGTTCTCGCGCTGCTTCTTGACCATCACACACGTCTTCAGCGAAGCCGGGTTGCGATCTTGCAACAGCCGTCGCAGATAGCTCAGGGTGTGCCCGCCGTCGACGATGTCCTCGACCAGCAGAACGTGCTCGTTTTCGATCGGCTCGCGCAGATCCATCACGATCCGGACCTCGCCGGCCCGGGTGGTCTTTCCATACGTGGTGAGGGCCATGAAGTCAACCGCGTGCGGCACCTTCAACGCCCGGGTCAGATCGGCCGTGAAGATGAAGGCCCCACGTAAAACGCCCACCACCAGCAGCCGGCTGGCGTCGCGGTAATCGTGATCGATCTGGGCAGCCAGCTCGGAAACGCGGGCCTGGATGGCCTGGGCGGTGACGAGGATGCGCGCAAGATCAGGGTTTTGCTCAGCCATGCCGTGAGCCTACCATGCACGGCGCCAGCGCATGTCATCATGAGTTACTGACCGCTTTCAGGGGAAAGGGCAGCCAGAAACGGCCCAGCGCTGCGCAGTGGCGTATCCGTAAGCGAGGCCGCGGCCGAAAGGGCAGGCATGCCACCTGGCCGGGATAAAGGACCCTGAGCGGCGGGCGGTGGCGCTTCGCTTGCTCGAACAGGCCGCGGCCGAGGCAGGCTTGCCCCTGCGCGAGATGGACGGCGAGATCTGGCAATTGGTCGCCCGAGCGCCTGATCGCCAAACGAGACCCGCAGGCCGGGCTCATGACGTTGTGGTAACTCGGCCTCTTATTCGATTCGATTGAAGCCGTGGTGCTGCGCCCCATGTTCAGATCTCTATATCACGGACGAAGAATTGGCCGAGGCGAATCAGAGGTTGGAAGACCTTGGCATGGACATGTCGACGATCGAATGATCTTGGCGTTCGGCGCAGTGCCGTCCCGCGACCGATGTCGCCATCGCCGCGATATCGCCCAGCCGCGGTATGGGTCCCGCGCTTTCGCGCGGGATGACGGGTGTTGAGATCTTGGTATGGAGATTGGGTATGGGCGGTTCGCGAACTGCCACTACCCAACCTTCATGCGTTGTGCGGCG
>JBDSIP010000390.1:0-6239 GCA_039917915.1 Thermoflexales bacterium | reverse complement strand
CGCGGGCTGCTGCGCTATCGCCCGCGGTAATGCCAGCAGTACTGGGCGGCCGGGCAGTAGTCGGGGCAGCCACCGTGAGGGGGTTTGGGGGCGAAGGCGCCCGCGCGCGCGCCATCCACCGCGCGCCAGGCATGCCCGACAGCCACATCGATCGCCCCGGCGGCGCCGTTGGCGTAGTCGCTCAGTCGAAGCGCGGCCGCCTCGACGTCGCGCAACGACCAATACACACCCTCGTCCGGGAGCGGCAGATCGAACGCGTCCCGCACCGCCAGCGCGTACAGCGCGACCTGCAGGCGGGTGCCCTCGACCTGGAGCTGATCGGGTTTGATACCCGCCGCGCCGCCGCTCTTGTAGTCCATCACGCGCAGATGGCCGGCTGCATCGCGGTCGATCCGGTCGATCCGGCCGATAAAGCGGAAACTGTCGGCGCCGCGCAGAACGACGACCGGCGTGTCGGCAAAATCAGCTTCGACCCGGACCGGCGCATGCTCGGTGGCGCGCAGCGCAACGGCGTTGTCGACGATGGTTTTGATCGCGGCATCGCGATCGTGCGGCCACCAGCGATCGGGGCGGAACCCCTGCGCCTCGGGGGCCAGATCGAGCATCTTACCGGCCAGGGCCCGGGCGTTGGCCTCGAACGCCGAATCGTCGGGCGCGGGTCTTTCGATCTCTGCGCCGAAAATGTCGGCCAGGGCATCGTGGTAGATCGACCCCAATTGGCGGACATCCGCCCGCGCGGCCGGTTCGGGCATGGGCTCGGCCCGCAGCAGTTTGCTGGCGAAGTAGTAAAAGGGGCAGGTCAGATAGGTCTCGAACTGCCCGGCGCTCCAGCGATGGCCCGGGCCCAGGCGGCCGGCGAAGTGAGCCGCCCAACCCTGTAGCGCGCCATCGACCTCGCCCTGGCCAGCGTCGATCCGCAGGCGAAGAATGGCCGTCGCGGCGCGGGCTCGGTCCGCCAACGCGGACATTCCCGCCGGCAAATTGGCCGCGAGCGGCGCCCCGGCCAGACAGGCTTGCAGTTCAACCGCCGAGGCGGCCTGCGCGGGCGCGGGCAGCCATAGGCTTGTCAGCCGGCGCGGCGCGCCATCGATCAGCCGCAGCGTTTCGACCCAGAAAGGCGAGGGTTCCCACACCGCGCCGCTGTCGGACAAACGGGCGCGGGTCATGAGCAACCGTTGGGCAGGGCGGGTGATGGCGTCGTAGAAAAACTCAACCTCGGCGCTCTCCAGCGCGCGCGGAACGTGCCGCCCGGTCTGGGTCTCGATACGCTCGAGATCGGCGTCGCGCAAGAGCGCGTTTTCGCGCACGGATTGGGGGAACTCGCCCTCGCCCAGGCCCAGGATTGCGACGGCGTCAAGCGGAAGGCCGCGGGCCTGGCCGACGCTTGCGATGAGGACGGCCGGACCGGCGGGAGATTCCGGCGTGTAGCCCTGGGCGGCCAGCAGCCCGTCCAACTCATCGAGAAATTCCGCAAACGTGTGATTCTCTTCTGATTTCAGGGCGGCCTCTGCGGCGACCAGCGCGCGAAGAGCGCCCTTGAGCGCGCCCAGAGCCGCGAGATCGCGCCGGACGAGGGCGGCATTTCCGGCCCGGATGCGGCCGATGACTTGCAGGCCCGATGTGGCCGGCCCATGCCCGATTTGCGACTCGGGGTCGTCGCCGACAAGATCCTCGACCCAGGCGCAGAAGTCGCGCCAACTCGCTTGCGCGGGAGGCGCGATGACCCGGGCGAAGGCGTCGAATTTTAGGAGCAGCGCCGCCGCGCCTGTGGTGGCGGGCATGGCAGCCTCTTCTTCCTCGTCGATCTCCTCGCCAGGCGCATTGGCGTGAATCGCCAGACCCGCGCGCCATGCGCTGAGGCCAATCGTGACGGCCGCGGCGCGCGAGCGCGCATCGAGCGCGTCGGCGTCGGCGCTGGAAATCCCGCCGTCCACCAGAGCCGACCAATCGAAATACGGTGAACGCCAGACCTCGACGACCTCGGCCCGCCGAAAGGCGCGCTCGCCGCCGGGGCCGGGTTGCGAGAGGGCCAGGAGCTGACGCAGCGCGACGATGGCCGGATTCCCACCCAGCGCTTCGGCGGCCGCCCAGCGCACGGGTAGGCCGAATTCGGCGGCGGTCTCGGCCAGCGCATCGCGATACGCCTCCGGGCGGCGGGCGAGGACAGCCATGCGATCCAGCGAAATGCCATCGAGGACGGCCCGGGACTTCACCCAACGCAGCGCCTCGCGCGCCTCGCCGATGCGTTCGGGCGCCTCGATCCACTCGATGGATCCCTCGGCGGCGATGCGGCCGGCGTCGCCCGAGAAAAGATGGGCGGCAAGGTGGGCCAGGCCGGGCGCCGCGCGCGATGTCGGGTTTGGAAGCGGTGTGGCCGGAATGCCGAGCCGTTGCGAGAGCACCCGCCGCAGGCGCTCCAGGCGGGGGTGTCCGCGCTCGCGGCCGTTGGTTTCGCCGGTCACGGTAATGACGAATTCCGTTACGCGCTGCGCGAGCGTCTCCACCAGCGCGGCCTGGATCTCGCTCAGGCTGTCAAAGCCGTCCAGGGCGAGAAACGCCCAATCGGTTCCCACGCGTGTTGCGCGGGTTGTCAGCGCTTCGAGGGCCAGCCAGCCCAGCCCCGCCCGATCCGCCCAGCCGCGCTCGCGGAGCGCACGTTGGTAGCCATCGTAGATTGCCGCGATTTCGGCCAGGCGCGGGTCGTCGCCGGCGCTCTCGGCCAGCGCAGCCGGGTCGACCCGGCCGGCTTTGAGTTCGGCGATGCGCTCGGTGATGGTCTGGATGAAACCAGCGGTCCGGCGGATGCCGTCGTAGCGGCGCAGCGGCGTCGCATCAATGACATCGCGGAGCAGGCGATACAACACAGGCTCGTCGGGTTCGATGACGCGTTCGCGGGCCTGGTCCAGGCATAGCCCGTAGAGTTCATCGAAGAGCATGATCCGCGCGCCCAGCGCGCCGCCGAGGGACGCCAGGCGCGTCCGGGCCGATTGGGCCTGGAGGGCGCTCGACACACACACGACCGTGATGCGCATCGATTTCGATGCGCGTTGGGCGGCGCGCAAAACGAAATCAGTTTTGCCAGTTGCGGCGGGGGAGATGTAGAGCTTAGGCATGCATTCCAGCGCCTGGATTTGGTCGGCAGACCGAGGACGGCGGACGGCAGGCGGCTAACGGCGGTCCGCCGTCTGCAGTCATGTAAGCATGTCCAGCGGCAAATGCGCCACCCGGCAGGTGTAGAGCACGGCCAACAGGTCGCCGCGTTCAGCGTAATCAATCCGAGCGACGGCAGTGTTCTGCATGCCCATCCACAAATGCTCGCGAAAGCCGATCTCAAGCACAACGGTCATAAATCGCACAAAAAAATCGCCGTGGCTGACGAGCGCGACATGGTCGTCGGTATTGCCGTGCCGTTCGAGCATGGCCTGCCATACCCGCTTCGCCCGAGCGAGGCGCGCTTCGCCGGATTCCACCGGGCGATGATTCCACCAGCCTTCGTCGCCGATGGTGGCCGGCACGGTCAGGGTTGGGAAGCGCTCTTCAAACCAGGCCCGATTCTTACCGGGCTGGCCGATCTTCTCGCCGTTGTCGCCGTCAAGATACAGGCCGCCGCACTCGTGCAGGTCCTCCCATAGCACAGGCGACATGCCGACGGCCTGGCCAACGATCGAAGCCGTGTGGGCGGCGCGGATCATCGGGCTGGCATACAGGTGGGTGATGTTGAAGGCACGCGCATTGAACGGGTCCCAGCATTGGCGCGGTTCGATGTTGCGGGTTTCGGCCAGGTGGGCGGCCAGCAACCGGGCTTGCTTGAGGCCGGTGTCGGTGAGTTCGGGATCGTCGGTCATGTTCGCCCACGTGCCGGTTTGATCGTGGAGATGATTATTGACCGACTGGGCGTGGCGGATGAAGTAGAGCTGCATTGGGGGCCTTTCAGGGTTCGCGATAGGCCAGGACGCCGGCCTCTTCCAACAGCGCGTCGATGCGATCGGGAGACGCCGCGGTGGGCACGTGCCGGGGGTAGCGCGGATGGAGCCGATCGTTGATCCACGGCGCGCGCCAGCCGGCGGTGCCACGGATGAACTCGCGCGCGAAAGCTTCGCCAAGCGCCAGACAGCCGTCCAGGACGACATCGACATACGACTGGACAATGGGGTTGGCGCTGGTCGGCGCCTTCACAGTCAGGCATTCGTAGGCCCAGATCACCCCTGGGGCAAGGATGTTGCCGTCCACCAGTTCGACCGACGAGCGATTCACCGAAATCCGATTGTGCGACTTTTCGCGCGCGTCAAATGAGGGCAGGTTTGTCGCGTCGACCGTGACGATGACGCCATTGCAGGACACCCCGGCGGTCCGATGCACGCCGAGATAGGTGATGCGATCCGCCGTCACCGGCGCAAACCAGCCGCGCCGGAGCCCGGCCAGCCGGGCCGGAGACGCAAGTGACGTCGCGCCGGTCAACCCGCGGCTGCGGACATTGATCAGGCTGCCATAGCCAAAAAGATACGTTGTGCTCATCGCGTGGGCGGGAGGTTGCGCGAACCGTGGGCGGTAGCGATACCTTGACAGATGCAGGTGTGATGCTAACATCGATTTTGCTGCGAATCAGTTGGAACCAAACCATGATCGCAGATGGGCGTAGCAGAGGTGGGAATGGGCGTAAGGACAAAAATTCAACGTTTGCAGAAGACGCCCAGAACAGGGACCGTCCACTCCAGGCCCGAGCTCCAGCGGATCTCCACTCTGGAGGATACGGCGGCGCGGGCCGCAGAGGATCCGCGCGAGTTGTCGGGGAATCAGATCATTCAGTTGCAGCGCGCCATTGGGAACCGCGCGGTGAACCGGCTGATCGCGAGCGCCCCAGCCGGCCAGCCCGCTGTGATTCAGCGCAAACTCAGCGTTGGCGCGGCTGATGATCCGTTCGAGCGCGAAGCCGACCGGGTCGCGGCCGGGGTGCTGAGCAGCCAAACCGAGGCGAATCGGCGTGGCTGGCCGACGGATGAACAGACTCTGCAGACCAAGCCTGCGGCGTCGTCGGCCGCCTTCGAGGTCGGCGACGATTTTCAGCAGCGCCTGAACGCGAACGGGAGCGGCCAACCGCTGGCGGCCGATACCCGCGCGTACATGGAAGATAGAATCGGCGCGGATTTCAGCAGGGTGCGCCTGCACACCGGCGCCGAGTCGGAACAACTCAATCGTGAGGTCGACGCGCAAGCTTTTACCCATCGGCGGGATATCTACCTGGGCGAGCGCGCGCCTGATATGGCGTCCGGGGCGGGCAAGCAACTGCTCGCGCACGAACTGACCCATACCCTGCAGCAGGGCGGCGTGCAGCGTCTGCGGCGCCACCCCAACGGAAGGTCGCTGACCCGGGTCAAAGAACAGAGAATCGAGATCGATCGCAAGCTTCGAGCGGCTCGGGATGGCGACGATCGGTACATTGCGCCGGCGTCGGTCGATCAAAACAACCTGGGACTGCCTGCCTGGGAAGAAGTCGATGTCCGGGAGGATGTTGCCTCGATTCGGGCAGGCCCGAAAGGATCGTCGGCCGAGCCCATTGGCGCGCAAAAGGACGCTCCGCGAAAGATGCCCCAAAAGATCTCGCCCGGGGCGATCGGGCTTGCAGCGGCCGGGGCGATCCTGCGCCGATCGTACAGCCGGGTCAGGAAGATTGCGCCTGGCACCGTCGTCATCCTGGGCAGCCAGCAGGCCTGCGCGAATCGCTTTGACGCGGCCTGCATCGCTGCTGGCGTCATCCGGCCAGATGGCACACCCTGGCAGTCGGGCGACTGTGACCGGGACGATGGCGTAACAGGTGTTGTGACCCAGGGGTTCGCCTGGGACGGCGTGGTGTATGTGAGCGCCGAAAGCATGGTTGTCCCGGTGACCCAACATGAGATGCTGCACACCAACGCTGCTTCGGGTTTTCAGGGCAAGGTGGGCGGCATCCTGAACGAGGGCATCAGCGAGATGCTGACGCTCATGTCGCTCCGCCAAGCTGGAATTCGAATGCCCGGCACGACCGCCTACCCGCTCGAAGTCAGGATCGCCAGCTTGGTCGCGGGCAAGCTCGGGATAGATGTCATCAAGCGAGCCTACTTCGAGGACGCGGAAGTGATGGTGAAGGCCTATCTCAAGAAAGTGCCGTCAACGTGGGAAGAGCTTGTCGCGGCGACCCGCACCCGCGACAGCGCCAAGGTCCGCAACGTCCTGAAGATGTAAGTTGTTGGGAGCGCTCCCAA
>JBDSIP010000389.1:0-3870 GCA_039917915.1 Thermoflexales bacterium | reverse complement strand
GTCTACGAAGAGCTCAACAAGCTTGCCAATGACAAGCTCAAAGACAAGGGCATCACGGTCGTCTACGATCCTGGCGTCAACCAGGACTACTTTGTCAAGGTCAAGACCGAGCTGGCCGCCGGCACCGCTCCGGATATCTTCTGGGTGGGCGGCGTCGAAGTCGCCGACTTCGTTGCCACCGGCAAGATCGCCGATATCAAGCCCCTGATCGATGCCGACAAGAGCTTCAACCTGGGCGACTTCTACAAGGGCCCGGTTGGCGAGTTGACCCGCGATGGCAAGATTTATGGTCTGCCCCGCGATATCAGCACGATGGTCACGTACTACAATGCGGACCTGTTCAAGGCCGCCGGCCTGACGTCGCCGAAGGATCTCGCCGCGCAGGGCAAGTGGGATTGGGCGGCGCTGATGGATGCTTCCAAGAAGCTGACCGACTCGAGCAAGCAGCAGTACGGCATCGGCTTTGGCAACTGGTGGGGCCCCGCGTGGGGCTACTTCGTCCAGGCCGCCGGTGGCAACATCTTCAACAAGGACCGCACGGGCTGCGGTCTTGACACTGCGGACACCGCCGAGGGCGCAAAGGCCGCCAAGTCGCTGTATGACAACAAGTACATTCCCGCCGGCGATGCCGACGGCGAAGCGCTATTCAATGCGGGCAAGGTCGGGATGTACTTCAATGGCCGCTGGTTCACACCGGGCGTGCGCGCCAATGCGAAGTTCCAGTGGGACGTCGTCGAGATGCCCAAGGGCAAAGTCAACAGCACCTGGCTGTTCTGGGGCCCGTATCTCGTCGGCAGCAAGGCTGATCAGGCAGCCGCCTGGGAAGTGCTGAAGGTCATCACCAGCGCCGAGGCGATGGGCAAGGTTGCCAACATGGGCAGCAACATCCCGGCTCGCTCGGATAAGGCCGCCGTCGACACCTTCCTGGCGTCGGCGCCGCCCGCCAACAACCAGGCCTTCATCAAGGGCACTGAATACGCCGCCAACGAAGCCCCCGTGTGGGCGGGCAACTGGTCGGACTTCAGTGGCAAGGTCCAGACAGCTTGGGACGACATGATCGCCGGCAAGGTCAAGCCCGAGGACTTCGGCAAGACCGCGTGCGCCGCTGGCGCGAGCACATTCAAGAAGTAACTGCTTCCAAACGGGGGGCGCACGAAAGTGCGCCCCTTTGTTCTATTTCGACTGGCCGTCGGCCGCTGGAACAATTACTATGACCGCACGAAAGCGCCGCGAAGCGTTCGACGCGTTCAGCATGCTGGCTCCGACGCTGCTGGGCCTGTTGGTCTTCTTCGCCTTTCCTCTCGCCTACTCGCTCTTCCTGAGCGTCACAGATACGCGCCTCTTTGGCGACGCCAATTTTGTCGGGTTTGACAACTACGTCAAGGCGCTCGGCGATCCGACGTTCCATCGAGCGCTGGGCAATACGCTCCTTTTCTCGGCGGCAACCCTGGTTGTCTCGATTGTCCCGGCCCTATTTCTGGCCGTTCTGCTCAACGAAAAACTTCCCGCCCAGGCGTTCTTTCGCGGGATCTATTTCGTGCCCGTGGTCGCTTCGGTCGTGGGCGTGTCCCTGCTGTGGCGCTACCTTCTCAACTTCGACTTTGGTTTTATCAATTATGGCATCCGCGAGCTCGGCAAGGTCCTTGGCACGAAGTGGGAGGGTGTGCCGTGGTTGAGCAACGGCAATATTGCCCTTATCTCGGTGATTTTGGTGTTCTCGTGGAAGACGATTGGCTATAACATGGTGATTCTGCTCTCCGGTTTGCAGAGCATCTCCAAGCCCTTGTATGAGGCCGCCGCGATCGATGGGGCCAGCCGGTGGCAGGCGTTTCGCAGCATCACCATGCCGATGCTGTCGCCCACCACCTTTTTTGTGCTGGTCACCACCCTGATCAACTGTCTGCAGGTCTTCGACATTCCATATGCCTTGGGCTGGACCCGCAGCAGCACCGCCGGCCCGGCCGACTCGATGTTGACCAACTCGGTGCATTTGTATCGCGAGGGCTTTATCAACAGTCAAATGGGATATGCATCCGCCCTGGCGTGGGTGTTGTTCGCCATCATCATGATCATCACCTTCGTCCAGTTTCGGATGTCGAATCGCTGGGTCAATTACGAGTAGGAGAACAGCATGTCACGCATCCTGCGCACCCCCTTTGAGAAGGCCCTGGCGATGTTCCTGTTGCTGATCGTTGGCCTGGTCATCATCTTTCCATTTATCTACATGTTCGCGTCGTCGCTCAAGGAATCGGGCGATATCGTCAAAGTCCCGCCCGAGCTGTTTCCGGCGGCGCCCAAGTGGAATAACTACGCCGAGGTGCTCGAAGTCGTGCCCATTGGAACCCAACTTGTGAACAGCGCCATCGTCACGCTTGGGGTCACCGTTGGCTGGCTGCTGACCTCAACCCTGGCGGGATATGCCTTCGCCCGGCTCGAGTTCCCGGGGCGCGATCTGCTCTTCAGCGCCTTCCTGGGGACCCTGATGGTTCCCTTTGTGGTCTTGATCGTGCCGATGTACCGGATCATGGTTGAACTCTCCTGGGTGGACAAACTGGTCGCCCTGATCGTGCCGTGGGTGTTTACCGCCTATGGCACCTTCCTGCTGCGCCAGGCGTTCATGAACATTCCCAAGGAGCTCGAAGAAGCCGCTCAGATTGACGGCGCCGGCCGCTGGGGGACGCTCTTCAGCGTTGCGCTGCCGCTGGTCGGGCCGGCCCTGGCCACCCTGGCAACCCTGGCCTTCCTCTACTCGTGGAATTCGTTCACCTGGCCGCTCATCATCATCAGCAGCCCAGGGACCAAGGTCGTCACCCAGGGCCTTATGGATCTCCAGGCGCTCTACGCGGGCACGCGCTTGAACCTGGTGCTGGCTGGGTCAACTTTGGCCGTTGCGCCGACGCTGCTGGCCTATCTGCTCGCCCAACGCTACTTCATCGAAGGCGTGGCCACCACCGGGCTGGCCGGGCGTTAGATCGCATCGCAAGAGACCCCTCGGCGAAGCCGAGGGGTCTCTTGCGTATACGTTATTCGAGGAACTCCAGTTCGAGCCATTGCGGCTCGGACGACGCAACATATCCCCAGTCGTAGCGGCCGCCGGCCGCTGTCACCCGGTAGTTGTCGACCCAGGCCACAAATCCGAGCGGCCCGGCCGGCGGGCGATGCGCCCGCAGTATTTCCGTGCCGTCGACAGTGAATACGGCCGCATTGGGCCGCCAGTCCAGGCTGTAGGTGTGCCAGTGGCGCAGGTCTGGGACAGCCGAGTCGAGCATTTGTTCGCGGGCATTGACGACCAGCCGTCCGGCCGCCATCGCCAGGCGGGCCAGCGGTCGGGCGCGCAGGGCCAGGTTGGCGGCGGCGCTCGCAAGTCGGCTGAACACGTTGGGCGTTCCGCCGGCGCCGAACGGGATGGGCGGAGTATTCAGCATCGCCGCCTTGAATCCATGCCCGGGCATGCTCCGCGCTACCTCCAGGTCGGACTCGGGCGAGCCGTGAAAGAACCACACATTTCGGGGCGGATCGACCACCGCGCCCTCGCGCGAGAAGGGGTGATTCCAAAAGCCAAAGCCAGCCGTGCCCTTTAAGGCGTCCCGATTGTGCGAAAAGCGCGCCCGCACGCTCAGCCGCAGCGGAGGCGCATTGGCGAAGCGGCGCGGCAACTCATGTTCGTAGTCGTCGATCTGGGCGTCGGCGTAGGCCTCGGCGGCGACCGGCGGGATGATCATCCGCACCCGCGGGCCGTCTCGCTCCACGCGCCCGCCATTGACGAGGTGGGTCTTGTAATCGCGCACAGTTGCATTGTAGAGCGCTGATACGAGCTGAAAAGATGCCGGCGAGATCACACTCCCAGCCCGAAGCGCGGGGAGTGTGATC
>JBDSIP010000388.1:0-5701 GCA_039917915.1 Thermoflexales bacterium | reverse complement strand
TATGCGCCGGGGTTGGGCCGGCGCGGGCGCGCCAGGGGTCGATGGCATTGGCACCGTCGGTACCGGACGCGGTGGCGTGCCCCTGCCCATCGCCGTCGGCAGCGCAACGGGAGCTTGACCAAAGCTCGGCGATCCATAGATCTGGGTCACCGGCGCGCCCGCCTGCAGGACGGGGTTGGGCGATTCCATCGGCGGCGTCGCCGTCATCGAGCGCCCCTCTGCGATGGCGCGCAGGTCGTTGGCCAGGCTCGCCATATTGGCGTAGCGGTCCTCGGGACGCTTGGCCAGGGCCCGATCGATCACGGCCTGCCACGCCCCGGGCAGACCCGGCGCGACGGTATCGAGGCGGGGGATCGGGTCGAGGATGTGCTTCATCATCATCCCGGTCGGTGTCTCGGCGGTGTAAGGCAATCGGCCGGCAAGCATCTCGAACAACATCACTCCCATTGCGTAGATGTCTGAGCGGCCGTCAAGCCGCTCGCCGCGGGCCTGTTCGGGGCTCATATAGGAGGGGGTGCCAATGGCGCCACCCTGGGTCAACTCGGTGTTCGAGGTGATGGCCAGTTTGGCGATCCCGAAGTCGCTCACATACGGCTCGCCGTTGTCGTCGAACAGGATGTTGCCAGGCTTCAGATCCCGATGAACCACGCCCTTGCCATGGGCGAGGTCGAGGGCCGGCGCAACGCGCTCATAGATCTTCGAAAGCGCCGCAACCGGCAGCCGGCCAGCGCGCAACTTGTCGGCGAGCGATCCGCCGCCCATATAGCGCATCGCCAGAAAGACCTTGTGATCGGCCTCGCCGTAGTCGTAGACGGGCACGATAGCCGGATGTTCCAGCGCGGCAATCGTCTTGGCCTCGCGCTCAAATCGGGCCCGGAACGTGCCGTCGTGGAGCAGTTCATCTGGCAATACCTTGAGCGCGATCGTCCGATCAAAAGTCGGATCCCACGCTTCGAATACGGTCGCCATTCCGCCCCGGCCCAGCTCCCGCCGGATTTGATACTTCCCAATCCTGTCCATCGCCATGGGCCGACTCTACCGCGAAAATCGCGACTTCGCGCCAGTCGGCCTGGCAACGCCAGCCGGCCGCGCCGACACACGGAACATGCCGGGATCGAAGCACAATAACGGAGGCGACTTTCCCGCCCCGGCGCACACCGGGGACGGGCATGTCGCCTCCGATAACACATTCTGCATGCTGTTGTTAGTTGTTGATGACGACCGTGATCTGAGGCTTGTTCGGCAGGAGAATGGAGTACCCGGGCCGCCCGACCCCCACAACGGTCAAGCGCAACACATATGTGCCATTGGGCAGTTTCGCGCCGTCGTAGGTGCGGGCCGTGTCCCATGTCATCAGCGCGCCATTGATGACCGGCTTCAGAAACTTGCCGGCCACAAAACACAATCCGGTCGCGCCACAGCGCGAATCGACGAATTCGAATTTGTAGTACTCGAAGTCCTCGCAGTTTGCGCTGCCCATGACGACAACTTTGCCCTTCAACGTCTGCCCGTTTGCGGGTGACGTGATGGCCGCAGTCCCGGTGGCGCAGGACGGACCGCTCTTGGCAACCGGGGTGGCCGTCGGCCCGTGGGTTGCGGTCGGCGCCGGGGCCTGGGTTGCCTCAACGACCCGGGTCGGCGCGCTCGTCGCCGTTGCAGCGAGCGCTTGCGTCATCGTCGGCAGCACGACCAGTATCGTCGTCGGAATGACAACCGGCGCCGTTGTCGGCGGCACGACGGGCAGTAACGTCCCTGTAGCGGCCGCCAGAGGAGCTAGCGCGGCTGGACCGCCACCGGCAAGCGCCCCGCTCGCCGACAACGCCGCGAAACCACCACCGCACAGCATCACGGCCCCAAGCACACCGAGCACGATCAACAGCGGCGATGCGCGGCGCTGAGCCGGAGCCGCTGCCGGCGGCGCCTGGCTCGCCGGCAGCATCATCGCCATCGTCCCCTGGGCCGGCAATGACCGCAGGGGCGTCCCGCGGGCGACAGTGGGCGCACCCAGCACAGACGTCGCGCCTATTGGAGTCTGGCGACTGGCCGGCAACCCGTACAACTGCGTCATCGGCGCGCCCGCAACGAGGACTGGATTGGGCGATTCCATCGGCGGCGTCGCCGTCATCGAGCGCCCATCCGCGATGGCGCGCAGATCATTGGCCAGGCTGGCCATATTGGCGTAGCGGTCCTCGTGGCGCTTCGCCATCGCCCGATCGATCACGGCTTGCCAGGCGCCCGGCAGACCCGGCGCGACCGTCGCGAGACGCGGGATCGGGTCGAGGATGTGCTTCATCATCAACCCGGTCGGCGTCTCGGACCGATAGGGCAGGCTCCCTGCCAGCATCTCAAAGAGCATCACTCCCATCGCATAGATGTCCGAGCGGCCGTCGAGACGCTCGCCGCGGGCCTGCTCCGGGCTCATGTACGATGGCGTGCCAATCACACCGCCGTGGGTGAGTTCTGTATTCGAGGAGATCGCCAGTTTGGCGATGCCGAAGTCGCTCACGTAGGGCTCGCCGTTGTCGTCAAAAAGGATATTGCCGGGCTTCAGATCCCGGTGGGTGACACCTTTGCCGTGCGCGAGATCGAGGGCCGGCGCCACGCGTTCGTAGATTCTGGCGATTGCCTGGGCCGTAATCCGGCCTGCGCGCAACTTATCGGCAAGCGACCCGCCGCCCATAAAGCGCATCGCCAGGAAGACCTTGCTGTCGGCCTCGCCGTAGTCATACACCGGGACGATGGCCGGATGTTCAAGGGCCGCGATGGTCTTGGCCTCACGCTCAAAACGCTGGCGAAACGTGCCATCATGAAGGAGTTCGTCAGGGAGTACCTTGAGCGCGACCTTCCGGTCGAAGGTCGGATCCCACGCCTCGAAGACAGTCGCCATCCCGCCCCGCCCCAACTCGCCGCGGATCTGATACTTGCCGATCTTGTCTATCGCCATGGGCCGACTGTATATCAAAACACTAAAACTGGGTTGGGCCGTCCAATTCAAACTGGTGACCGGAAGCGAAACACCCCGCCCCGGCGTATGCCGGGGCGGGGTGTTTCGCTTCCAAACCTTCACATTGCAGATGGCTCCGCGCCACAATCAGCGGGACGTTGGCCGTACGCGCGAACGCGGGCGCGCCGGCGCGGGTTTCCGCCGCGAGCGGCGGGCTGCCGGTTTGGGCACGACCTCGGGCTTTTCCGGCGGTGCGACCGGCACCCGGGTCAGGGCCACTTTCAAAACCTCGTCCATGCGGGTGACCTGAACCAGGGTCATGTCGCGCTGGGCCTTGCGGGGGACCTCGTCCAGATCCTTGGCGTTCTTCTTTGGCAGGATGAACGTGTGGATCCCGGCCCGGTGGGCGGCCAGGATTTTTTCCTTGAGCCCGCCAATGGGAAGCACCCGCCCGCGCAACGTGATCTCGCCAGTCATCGCCACATCACGCCGGATCGGGGTGCGGGTGAGGGTCGAAACAAGCGCGGTCGCGATCGCGATGCCCGCCGAAGGCCCATCCTTGGGAATTGCGCCCTCGGCCACGTGCACATGAAAGTCGCTCTTCTCGAATACGCGCGCCCCGATGCCAAGCTGGGCGGCGAAACCGCGCGCATAGCTCATCGCCGCCTGCGCGCTTTCCTGCATCACGTTCCCCAACTGGCCGGTCAATTGCAGGCTGCCTTTGCCCTCGAGCTCAGTCACCTCGATCTGCATCAAATCGCCGCCGCCCTCGCTCCAACTGACCCCGTTCGCCACGCCCACCTGATCCTCGGCGTCGACCCGTCCGAAGTCGAACTGAGGCGGGCCAAGAAACTCGTTCAGGCCGGTGGCTTGAATTCGGCGCGGCAGAGCCTTGCCCTCGGCCTTGCGCCGGGCAAGCTTGCGCAGCACCATGCTGATCTCGCGCTCGAGCCCGCGCACGCCGGCCTCGTAGGTGTACTCGCGCACAATGGTCTTGATCACATCGTCGTTGAGCACGGGCGGGGTGTCCTTTAGGCCGTTTTCCTCGATCGTGCGTGGAATGATGTAGCGCCGCGCGATTTCGAGCTTCTCTTCTTCGACATAGCCGGGGAACTCGATGATCTCCATCCGATCGAGCAGGGCTGACGGCAGCGTGTGCACGCTGTTGGCCGTCGTCACCCACAACACCTGCGAAAGATCGTACGCAATATCGAGGTAGTGGTCCTCGAATTCGGCGTTTTGCTCGGGGTCGAGCGCCTCGAGCAGCGCGGCGGCCGGGTCGCCGCGGTAGTCGCCCATCTTGTCTATTTCATCCAGGACAAACAACGGGTTGACCGTGCCGGCGCGCTTCAAGGTCTGCAGAATCCGGCCGGGCAGCGCGCCCACGTAGGTTCGGCGGTGGCCGCGGATCTCGGCCTCGTCGTGGATGCCTCCCACGCTCATGCGCGCAAATTTCCGTCCCAGCGCCTCGGCGATGCTGCGGGCCAGGCTGGTCTTGCCCGTCCCGGGCGGGCCGACGAAACAGATGATCGGGCTGCGCATCCGCCCGCTGGTCAGTTTGCGGACCGAGATATATTCGAGAATGCGCTCTTTGGCCTTCTTCAGCCCGTAGTGGCGCTCGTTCAGGATTTTCTCGGCGTTTCCAACATCGAGATTGTCCGTTGTGCTTTCGGTCCAGGGCAGGTCGAGCAGCCACTCGACATAGTTGCGGGTCATCCCGATCTCGGGGCCCATCATGCTGTTCATCCGGGACAGGCGCGCAATCTCCTGTTCGACCCGCTGGCGCGGAACATCCGGCAACTCTTTCGCCTTCAGACGGGCCAAAAGCTGGTCGGCGTCATTGGTCTCGGTCGTGATCTCGCCCAGCTCGGTTTGCAGCGCCTTGATCTGTTCGCGCAGGAAGACCTCGCGCTGACCCTTGTCAAGCTCCTTTTCAGCCTTCTCGTAAACCTCGTCCTCGAGCTCGAGCAGGTCGAGTTGCAGGGCCAGGGTCTTGCTCAGGCGTTGCAGGCGGGTCCCCGGCTCGGGGATCTCCAACAGGGCCTGGCGCTCGGCGACGGGCAGGACGATGGTCTGGGCGATCAGATCGGCCAGCCAGCCCGGGTCGTCGATGTTCATCGCATAGACGTGGGCGTCCTCGGGCAGCCGGCGGTCGAGACCGACCACTTCCTCAAATAGCGCGATGTCGGCCCGCATCAATGCCTCGACCCGCGGAGTGCGCTTTTCGGGCTCGCGGATGAGCTGAACCCTGGCCGAGAGATAGGGCGTGGCGTGCAGCCACTCGACGACCTTCGCCCGAATAACGCCCTTGGCCAACACACCGCTTGCGGCGCTGGGCAGGCGCAGGTTGCGCCCAAGCATGGCCACAGTCCCAACCAAGAACAACTCGCTGGGTTTGGGCTCCTCGGTCCGGTCGGACTTTTGCGCGATCACCAGGGCGAAGCCAAGCTCGCTGGCGGCCTCGACTGAGCGCATGGCTCGCTCGCGATTGACGTAGAGCGGCGTCACCGCCCGCGGATACAGCACCGAGTCGCGCAGGGTGATGACAGGCAGCTCCAGTTCATCCGGCAGGCGGCCCGCGGCTTCCGCGCTGCTGCCCATAAAGTCTTCACTGAAGCTGGCCGCCATCAGCCAGTTGCGCAGTTCGGGCGACGCGGATTCGGGCGGGTAATTGGGGTTTGTCAAGCTGTGGGCAAGCGTAACACAGGGGAGGTCTGGACCACGGACGGCGGGCCGCGGCAGGCGCGCCCTTGCTGC
>JBDSIP010000387.1:0-9204 GCA_039917915.1 Thermoflexales bacterium | reverse complement strand
TGGGCGGAGATGCCCGCGTACCAAATCCGCTGTCAGCCGCATGTCATCCCGCCGTCAAGCGGGACACCCCAATTGGTGGTACAACGACAGGACGAGGTAACGCCATGTTTAGTATGAAGATCAAAATCATCGGTCTGGTGGCCGCGCTGGTGCTCAGCGCGTGCGCTCAGCCCACGCCTGTATTGCCCCCGCCGCCGACCGCCCTGCCGGCTCCCACGCCCGAGGGCCCGGTCGTGCGGCCATCGACCGGCATCCAGCCGAATCCGAGCGTCAGTGGGCCCGTCGTACGCCCGCCGGCGCAAGTCACGCCGGTGGCGAACGCGGGCATCCCGCCGACCCCGGCCCCGTCCATCCCGAAGCTCAGCCTGCCCTACACGCCGGTGAGCGGCAATGCGGCTGCCGTCATCGACCAACTCCCCGCTGAGGGCGAGCGCCTCGATCCCGATGGCGCGATCACGCTGTACTTCGACCGGGCGATGAACCCGGCCGCCGTCGAGCGCGCGTTCAAGACCCAACCCGCCGTCGCCGGCGCTTTCGCCTGGAGCGAGGGCGGGCGCAAGGTCGTCTTCAAGCCCGCCGCCAGCCTGCCGCGCGGAACGGTCCTCGACATCGGCCTGGCCCAGGACGCCAGCGCCGCCGACGGCGCGCCGCTGCGCCAGCCTTTCATCGCCCGCTTCCTGATGAAGGGCAATCTCGAGGTCGCCCAGACCATCCCCGCCGATGGCGCCATCGACGTCGTCCCCGAGATCCCCATCACCGTGCTCTTTAATCGCCCGGTCGTGCCGCTCTCGATCGTGTCACAAGGCGCGGGCGCGCCGAGCCAGGTTCAGCCGCTGTCCTTCGACCCGCCCATCGCAGGCCAGGCCGAATGGCTCAATACCTCGATCCTCGTCTTTCGCCCGGCCAGCCCGCTGCCCGGCGGCACGCAGTACCGGGCCCGCATCGATGGCAGCCTGCGCGATGTGGACGGAAACCCGCTTGCGGCCGCGGTGGAGTGGACGTTCAGCACCAACGCGCCGAAAGTCCTCGCGGTCACGCCCGACACGCAGACGCGCGCGCGCGCGCCGGTCGACACGATCGTCAGCGCCCGTTTCAACCAGGACATCGACGCGGCCAGCGCCCGGGCGGCCTTCGCCCTGCTCGACCCGCGCAGCGGGTCAGTCGCGGGGACTCTGACGGTTTTCAGCAACACATTGACCTTCACGCCCTCGGCCCGGCTTGACTTCGACACGGCCTATTCGATCCGGATCGCGCCAGGGGTCAAGAGTCTGTATGGCGGACTGGGCTCGCGCGAGGCCTGGCAGTCCGCGTTCTCGACCTACCCGAAGCCGCGCGTGATCGGCACCCAGCCCATTAACGGGGCAAAGGACGTGTATCCGTATGGCGGGATTTCGATTCAGTTCAGCGCGCCGGTCGACCCGGCCTCGGTTTGGGCCCGGTTGCGCATCTCGCCGGCCGTCTCGCTCACCCGCGCCTTCACCTCGTACTACGAGTTTGACAATGTCTTTAACGCCCAGGTCTTTCTCGATCCGTCGACCGACTACACGGTCGACCTGCTGCCCGGGGTGAGCGACCGCTGGGGCAATACGATCGCCGAGACCACCCGCATTCAGTTTCGAACGGCCCAACTGCCGCCGTATGTCAACCTTAGCCTGAGCGCGGCGGGCGGGACCTACAACGCCTATCTCCCGGTGCGGGTCATCGCGACGAGCAACAATGTCGCGACGCTGAACCTCGAGCTCTATGCGCTGAGCGAGACCGATGTGACGAACATCCGCCAGCGCAGTTTTTATGACAATCGCCAACCCGCTCCGGGGCGGGTGGTTCGGACCTGGCAGGTCAAAGTCACCAGCCAGCAGAACCGGATTGCCCGGACCCTGCTCACGCTGGGCGAGGGCGACGGGCGGCTGACCCCGGGCGGCTATGTGCTGCGCCTGGTCTCGCCCGATCTGCCGTCGCAGAATCAGCAAAACGAGCGGCGGGCCTTGCTTTTCGTCTCGGAGTTGAACCTGAGCGAGAAACGCGAGACCGGCGCGCTGCTGGTCTGGGCGACCGATCTGAAGAGCGGCCAGCCCGTGCCGCAATTGGCCGTGCGCTCGTTTGAAACGCGCTTCTCGGGCAACACCCAGTCGGTCTTCCTGGCCGGCAGCGGTTCCACTGGCGCCGACGGCGTCGCGCGCTTCCCCGTCGCCAGCGAACGCAGCGGCAGCGCGGTGTTGCTGTCGTCCGGCCGCTTTGGGATCATCTTCGAAGACTGGGGCTCGGGGATCAATCCCAGCGACTTTGGGCTGGGGTATGGCGGGATCGGCCCGGAGAACAGCCTGCGCGGCTTCATTTACACCGATCGCGGGATCTATCGACCCGGGCAGACGGTCAAACTGCGCGGGATCGTGCGCTCAGACGACGACGGGACGTATACTCCGGCGCCGGCGGGCCTGAGCGTGCAGGTACAGGCCAACGGTCCGAAGGGCCAACTCCTGTCGCGTGCCATTGTTCTGGATGAGTTTGGCGCGTTTGACGCCGAGATCGTCCTGCCGGCCGACACGGCCTTGGGCACGGTCTCGATCAACGCGCAGAGCGGAAATCGCAGTGCTGGCAGCGCCAGCTTCACGATCGCCGAGTATCGCCCGCCGGAGTATGAGGTGGTGGTGATGCCGTCGGCCACGGAAGTCGCCCGCGGCGACGCGTTGCGGGCGGCGCTGGCCGCCAATTACCTGTCCGGTGGCGGGCTGGCCAACGCCAGGATGAGCTGGAACGTCGTGGCCAGCCAGGCGACCTTTGACCCGCCCCAGCTCGGCCAGTACAGTTTCAGCGATGCCGACAACCCGTGGATGCCGTATCGGCGGGTGTTCTTCGAGACCTTCGCCTTCCGCCCAGGTCGATCCACGCCGCCGCTGATCATCGCCCGGGGACAGGGCGTCACCGATGGGAGCGGCCAATTGCAGATCAGCGTGCCGGTGTCGGCCCAGTTCCAGCTTGCCAGCGGCGCGTATTTGAGCGGCCCGGTCCAATTCAGCATCGAGGGCAACGCCAGCGGGGCGGACGGCCAATCGATCGCCGGGCGGTCAAGCGTGATCGTGCACCCGGCCGGGCTGTATGTCGGTGTGGCGTCGGGCGGGGCCGTTGTGCGGGCTGGCAAGCCGCTGGCCGCCGATCTGGTGGTTGTGGATTGGGCAGGCGTGCGCCTGGCCGGCCGCGAGATCGAGGTCAGCCTCGTCCGCCGCGAGTGGAAGAACACCTTTGATGCCGAGACCGGGCGTTGGACGAGCGCGGTCGTCGACGAGGACGCCGGCGCGCAGAAAGTCGTTAGCGGGCCGAATGGCGAGGCGAAGGTCAGCTTCACCCCCGAGAAGGGCGGAAGTTATCGCATCGTGGCCCGGGCCCGCGATCCGCAGGGTCGGATCAGCCAGAGCGCGCGATTTGTCTTCGTGGTCGGCGACCAGTATGTGTCGTGGCTGCGCGAGGATAACGACCGGATCAACCTGGTGGCGGATCGGGCCGAGTATGTGGCCGGCGACACGGCCGAGATTCTGATCCCGTCGCCATTCGCCGAGGACCATCTGGCCCTGGTGACGGTCGAGCGCGGGCGCATTCTTCAGCACGAGATCATCCCGGTGAAAGGCGGGACGGCGGTGTATCGACTTCCCATCATCGATCGTTATGCGCCGAACGTCTTCGTCTCGGTCGTGGTGATGAAGGGGATGACCGGCGCGGGCGCGGTCGGAGCGGACCTGGCCGATTACAAGATCGGGATGGTCGAGCTCACCGTCAAACCGGTCGCCCAGGTCTTCAGCATCACTCTCACACCCGAGCGCAGTCTGTTGCAGCCGGGCGAAACGGTCGAATTCGCCATCCGGGCCACCGACGCGGGCGGGAAACCTGTCGCGGCGGCCTTCTCGATCGACGTGGTGGACAAGGGCGTGCTCAACCTCAAGCCGCGCACGGCCAACGCCATCGTCGAGGCCTTCTATGGCCGGCGCGCGCCGGGCACTCAGATGGCCCTGACGCTCAACCAGTCGATGAACCGGCGTTTTGCGGAGGAAGAACAAAACCTGGCCGAGGCGCAGTTCGATTCCAAAGTCGTTGGTGGCGCGCCCGCCGGTACGGCCGCGCCGGCCGCCGCACCAGCGCCGGGCGGGCTGCGGCAGGCGGCGGCAGGCGAATCCGCAGCCCCACCACCCGAGGAAGCAGCGATCCGCGAGAACTTCGCTGACACCGCCTTCTGGGCGCCCAACGTGCGGACCAACGCCGCGGGCGAGGGCAAGGTTTCGGTCAAGCTGCCCGACAACCTGACCACCTGGGTAGTCCGAGCGGTCGGGGCCGATAACCAGACCCGGGTGGGCGAGGGCCTGACCGACGCGGTCGCGACCCTGCCCGTGCTCATCCGTCCCGTCACACCGCGCTTCCTGGTGGTGGGCGATGTGGTCGAGCTGGGCGCCATCGTGCAGAACAATTCAGAAGAGGACCAGACTGTGCGGGCCTGGCTGGCCGAGTCGGCCGGGCTACGGGTCGAGACGGCCCTCACGATGACCTCGTTTATTGCGGCGAGGCAGGAGACGCTGGTCACCTGGCGGGCGACCGTCCTCGACGCACCGCAGGTTAACCTGCTCTTCCGCGCGGCCAGCGAGAAATATGGCGACGCCAGCCGGCCGCGGCTGAGCACTGCGCCCAACGGCGGGTTGAAAGTGTTGCGCTACAGCGCGCGGGAGATCGTCGGCACCTCGGGCGTGCTCGACACGGCCGGCACGCGCAGCGAGCTCGTGGCGCTGCCGCCGCTGCTCGACGATTCGCAAGGCTCGCTCAGCCTGCGCCTCGATCACTCGCTCATCGCGGCCACCCAGGCCGGCCTGAGCTATCTGGACGAGTATCGCTATGAGACGGCCGAGAGTATCGCCTCGCGGCTGATGGCGAACATCCTTTCGTATCAACTCCTGACCCAGTTCCCGCAGCCAGACCCGGCGTTGCAGGCCCAGTTGAAGTCCGGGATCGCGACCGGGATCGACAAACTGGTCCGTCTGCAGCACCGTGACGGCGGGTGGAGCTGGTGGCGCGATGGCGAGAGCAACCCGCATGTCGCGCTGTGGGCGTCGTTCGCGCTGGCCCGCGCGCGCCAGGCCGGGTTCACCGTGAATCCGTCGACGCTCGAGCGCGGGTTGGCCTATGCCCGCCAACTGGTCAAGACGACCAGTACGTTGCGCGGCACCTGGGCGTTCAATCAGCAGGCCTATGCACTGTATGTGCTGGGCGAGTCCGGCGCGGGCGACTGGGCAAAAGTGACCGAGCTGTATGACGGGCGGGACAACCTCGGGTTGTATGCGCGCGCGCTGCTGGCGCTGACGGTGGGCAAGAACGATCCGAAGGACGCCCGGTTGAAGACGCTGTTCGCGGACTTGAATCGCGACGCGGTGCTCAGCGCGACCGGCGCGCACTGGGAGGAGAAGCCGCCCGACTGGTGGGCGTTCAACTCCGACACGCGCAGCACGGCATTGGTCGTGAGCGCGCTGGCCCGCTTTGATCCGCAGAACGCGCTGGCGCCGAATGCGGTGCGCTGGCTGATGGCCGGGCGGACTGAGGAAGGGATCTGGAAGAGCACCTATGAGAGCGCGTGGGTGATGATCAGCCTGATCGACTGGGCGACGGCAACGGGTGAACTGAAGGCCAATTACAACTACAGCGCGCTGCTGAACGGCAAGCGGCTGGGCCAGGGCGTGGCCACCCGTGAGACGCTGGCCGCCACCCAGATATTCACCGCGCCAATCGCCGGGCTGCTGCGCGAGACCGCCAACCGGCTGACACTTGAGCGGAGTGCTGGGGATGGACGGTTGTACTACACCTTGCATCTGCGGGCGGCGCTGCCGGCCTCGGCCGTGAAGGCCATTGACCGCGGCATCATCGTGCAGCGCCGCTACACCCTGGCGAGCTGCGCCGACGGGCCGAAGTGCCCGAGCGTGACCAGCGCGAAGGTCGGCGACGAGCTGCGGGTGAGCCTGACCCTGATCGCGCCGAGTGATCTGCGCAACGTGCAACTCGAGGATGCGTTGCCGGCCGGGGCCGAAGCGATTGACACCGGGCTGGCGACGACGAGTCAATTGGCCACCGGTGTGACGGGCGGGCGGACTGACTTCAGCCGCTGGTATGGCTGGTGGTGGAACTGGTATGCCCGGGCCGAGGTGCGCGATGACCGGGTGGCCCTGTTCGCGCCGTACTTGTCGCGGGGGACCTACGAGTACAGCTACACGATCCGGGTGACGACGGCGGGGCGCTTCAACGTGATCCCGACCTTTGCCAACGATCGGTACTTCCCCGAGGTCTTCGGGCGCGGGGATGGGGAATTGATGGTCTTCGAGCGGTAGGCAAAAAACAGGTGACCTGTCAGGTCGGGCGAGTGTCGCGGTGACCTGTCAGGTCGGGCGGGTGTCGCGGTGACCTGTCAGGTCGGGCGGGTGACGCGGTGACCTGTCAGGTCGGGCGAGTCACGCGGTGACCTGTCAGGTCGGGCGAGTCACGCGGTGACCTGTCAGGTCAGGCGGGTGACGCGGGGACCTGTCAGGTCGGGGCGTTTTTCGGCCCGCGGACGCGGGCCAGGGCCTCGCCCAGGACCTCGACCGCGTCGTCGATGTCGGCCTCGGTTGTCATGCCCATGTGCCCGATCCGTATGATCTTGCCCTGCAGCCGGCCCCAGCTCCCGCCGAATTCGACGCCCATCTCACGGGCGGCTGCCCGGACCTCGTCTCCGTTCACGCCCTCGGGCATGCAGACCACGGTGAGGGTAGGCGAATAGCCGTTCGGCTCCGGCATCAGAGCAAGCCCGAGGGCGCGCACCCGAGCCCGGGTGAAGGCGGCCACCCGCGCGTGGCGGGCATACACGGCGGGCAGGCCCTCGGCGTCGATCTTCTTCGCCGCGGCAGCGAGGGCGTACAACACCGGCAGCGCCGGCGTGTGCGGCGTGTGCCCGACCTTGAGGGATTCCCGATACAACCCCCAGTCGAGATAGAAGCGCGGGGTTTTGGCCTGGGTGTAGGCCGCCCAGGCCCGCGCGCTCGCGGCCAGGGTGGCCATCCCGGGCGGGCCCATCAAGGCCTTTTGCGAAGCGCTGCTCAGCGCGTCTATTCCCCAGGCATCGAACTCGGTCGGCAGCCCGCCCAGCGCGCTGACCGCGTCGACGAGGATCAGCGCGTCAGAGTTCTCGCGGACCGCCCGGGCGATGGCCTCCAACGGATGAAGCACACCTGTGTAGCTCTCGTTGTGGGTCAGCAGAACGGCCTTGTAGCCGGGCGCCTCGCGCAGGCGCGCGGCCAGCGCGTCCGGATCGATGATGGCCCCGTCGGGAAACTGCAACAGGTCAACTTCGACCCCGAAAACGCGGGCGATGTCGGCGAACTTCTCGCCGAAGAAACCCGCCGTGACTGCCAGGGCGCGGTCGCCGATGTTGAGGGTGTTGACGATCATGGACTCGACGCCGCCCCAGCCCGAGTTGGTCATGAGGTAGACATCCCCGCTTGTCTCATACAGGCGCTGAAAGGTTGCGGTGACGCGCCGCAGCAGGATCGAAAACTCGGCCCCGCGATGGTCAATGATCGGGGCGGTCATGGCCGCCGCCACGTCGGCAGTCAGGGGGGTGGGTCCGGGGATTCTGAGGTTCATGTCCGGCCCATTTTTCCACAGATTCGGCCGAAAAACGAGATGCGAGATCACCCTCCCTGCGCGAAGCGCGGGGAGGGTGATCTCGCAGGGTGTTTCTGGACAAGGTCTAGCGAACCGTGACACTCCCAGAGTTGAGCTCGACATCGATCAGCGCATATGATCCGGACTGGCTGAAGCCGGGCGTCTCATAGACGCCGTCCCGGCTGTTGCCACTCGCACGGTTCAACGAGGTATTCAGCGACCCGGCTGCCCGGGATGGCGAGGCCAACCGCCTTGCGCCCGCTGGCAAAAATCCCCACAAAGAACGCGGCCCCAAACCGAATGATGTAGAACGGCCACACGGCTGACCAGAACTCCACCCGCTGGAATTGGCCGATCAAAAACAGGACGCCGAGGGCAATCAGGACGACGCCAATGACGATGCCTGACGTGAGCTTTGGTCTTTCTGACATGACACGATCTCCTTATCCCTTCATCAAATCGCTTCTGGCCTGTTACGCCCAGCCGCCGCCTCGAGGTGCGTGTTCTCCCTGTCGGGGAGCGTCGGCCGGCCAATTCGGGGTAGCATCGCAGCCTCACACGCCATGGACATCCTCGCCGCCGCGCTTGACGCCCAAAACCGCATCCGCCCGCATTTGCCGCCGAGTCCTCTCGTGCGGTCCGAGGCGCTGTCGCGCGAGATCAGCGGCGAGGTCTATCTCAAGCTCGAAAGCCTGCAGCCGACCGGCTCGTTCAAGGTGCGCGGGGCGCTGAATACTGTCCTGTTGCTCGATGACGCGGCGCGCCGGCGCGGGGTCGTCACCGCCTCGTCGGGCAACCATGGCGCGGCAGTGGCATACGCGCTCAGCCTGGCCGGCGCGACTGGCACGGTGTATGTGCCCGAGCACGCCTCGGCGAGCAAGGTCGCGGCGATGCGGCGCCTGGGCGCGACCGTCGTTGCGAGCGGGGATGACAGCCTGTTGTCAGAGCTTGCCGCGCGGGCGGCCGCCCAGGCCGAAGGGAAGGTCTACATCTCGCCCTACAACGACCTGCGGGTGGTGGCCGGCCAAGCCACGGCCGGGCTCGAGATTGGCCGGGCGCTGCCTCGCATCGACGCGGCCTTCATCGCAGTCGGTGGCGGCGGGCTGGTGGCGGGCGCGGGCGGCGCGCTCAAGGCCCTGCATCCGGGCGCGCGCATCATCGGCTGCCAACCGGTGAATTCGCAGGTGATGGCCGCCTCGGTGGCGGCCGGGCGCGTGCTCGATCTGCCCAGCGCGCCGACGCTGTCGGATGGCACGGCCGGCGGGGTTGAGCTGGACAGTTTGACGTTCCCCCTGGTTCAGCGCATCGTCGACGGGTTTGAGCTTGTCTCGGAGGCCGAGATCGCCGAGGCAATGCGCTGGTGCATCAGCCGCGAGCACGTGCTGGCCGAGGGCGCGGCCGGGGTGGCGGTCGCGGCGCTGCTCCGCCAGCGCGGGCTTTGGCGAGGCAAGACCGTCGTCGTCGTCATCTGCGGGGGGAATGTCGATGCCGCGACCCTGATTGAGGTGTTGAATGATTGACTGGAAGCGATGGTCCCCG
>JBDSIP010000386.1:0-3665 GCA_039917915.1 Thermoflexales bacterium | reverse complement strand
ACAATGGCAAAAGGTCAGGTCACCAAGAAAACGGAAAAGAAGAAACCCGCGAAGACTCTGAAAGAGAAGCGGTTGGAGAAGGCCGCCAAGAAGGGCGCCAAGTAATTCGCCAACGCCGTTGACAGCGGGCGCATCTCAGAAATGGGGTGCGCCCGTTGTGTTTTTCGGGGCGGCCGATCGCGCCCCAGGAGTCAGCATGCGCCAAATCCCCGGCCGGCCCGCGCCTGATGAACATCACCCCTACTACGCCCTGTATATCGATCGTGTGCCCGACGGCGACGTCGTCGCGCAGCTCGAGCGCCAACTCGCAGACACCCTCGCGCTGATTGAGCCGCTTTCCCCGGCTCAGGCGATCTTCCGCCCCAAACCGGATGACTGGCACATCATCCAGGTGATGGGCCACCTGGCCGACTCCGAGCGGGTGTTTTCCTATCGCGCCCTGCGCTTTGCCCGCAACGACCCGACGCCGCTGCCCGGCATCGATCAGGATGTGCTCATGGCCGGCAGCGCATTTGACCGCTGCCCGCTGGCCGACGTGCTGGCCGAGTTCGCCGCCGCCCGGCGGGCGACGATCTCGCTCTTTGGAAGCCTCGAACCCGAGGCCTGGCTGCGCCGCGGGAGCGCCGATGGAAATCCGGTAAGCGTGCGGGCATTGGCCTACATCACCGCCGGTCACGAGCTGCACCACATCGCGGATTTTCACGCGCGATACGGAATCTAACGGCGGATGCTTCGCCCCTACTCCCGGTTGTACTTCGCCGCCGCTTCTTCGGCTGCTTTGCGGGCCATCGCTTCGCGGACGGCCCGGGCGCGCTCCTCGGCGGCGCGGGCGGCCACAATCACCCGTTGACGCTCGGCGGTGTTCAAGGTCGCCAGGCGGTCCTGGGCCTGCTCGACGCTTTCGCCGGCCGGCCGCAGGGCGAGCCCTTTGAGCGCAAAACGCACAAGCTCTTCCCGCCGGTCGGGATCCGCGACGAAGCGCGGGGCCTGGGTGAGCTCGGCCAGCTCGCGCGCGTTCTCGGTGAGCACGCCGAGCAGGCTGGCCTGTCGCTCGGCCGGGGATGCGCCGCCCAGCGCCTCTTTCAGCGCGTCGTCACGCAATAGCCAGGCCGTAATGAGGGTCAACGAAAGCCGGTTGCGATCCTTGCGCGGGTCGGCGCTGGTAAAGGCGCCCGCTTGCGGATCGCTGAGGGGTTGCGCGCCGAGATCGAGCATCAGGTCGGCGATGACGGCCGCCACGTTCACCGAGCCCAGCCTGCCAATTCGCGGTTCGGCCAGGAATTCGCCCGGTGTCTCAGCCAGCCGGCGGGTGAGCGCCTCAAGCGGAGGGCCTTCGCGTTGCATAAGGCTGATTGTAGGCGGATCAAAAGGCTTCAGATGCGGCTACCAGGCAACCCGCCGCAGCCCCTTCACCAGATCGAAATGCCCATCGCGGCTGAGCACCGGCAACCCGTGTTCGCTGGCGAGCGCGGCTACCCAGACATCGTTGATGGGAATAGGCGTGCCGGCGTCCTTCAGCGCTCGGCGGATTTCGGCGTACTTGATGGCCGTCGATCGACGGATGTCCAGAACCTCGACCCCATCCAGAAAGTATTCCAGCCAGCGCTCGGTCTCGTCGCGCCGCGTCGAGCCAAGAAGGCCAAACCAATACTCGCCAAGGACCACGGCTGGAAGATACAGCGTCGAGTGTCTTGCAGCCACCTTTGCGACGCCGGACTCGCCAAATCCAAACGCCGAGACGGCATTCGTATCCAGAATCATTCCCAGTCCTTGGGGTCAATTTTTTCAAAGACCGCATCAATGTCCTTGTGCATCGCCTCGATCTCCGTTCTGTATGGCGCCAGTTCGCCGAAATGGGCCATCCATCGAGGCTGCGGCGGTTCTATGGCCCGGCCCGTCCGGAGCGCGTTAATGCGCGCCTGGATGGCTTCAGCGACGAAATCCTTCAGGGATTCACCACGTTCGGCCGAGAGCGATTTTGCTTTTCGCAGGAGAGGCTGGGGCAAGTCAATTGTGGTCTTCACGCTGGCAATATTACCGTATTTACTGCCACCTACTCTCCAACCTGCTCCAGCGCCTGCAACATCGCGCCGAGCGCGCCAGACAGTGACTCGCGATCGGCCCGGAACGCTCGGGCTTTCCCGATGCTATCGCCATCGGCGGCGATCATCCAGCTCTCGGCCTGGCCGCGGGCGAGCGCGATCTCCAGGGCCTCCATCGCGCGGCCCTCGCGAATGGGCAGCATGGCGATGCTGCCGTTGACCGGGCCATAGGCATACGCGCCGACCAGGCTGTCGAGCGCTTCGGGGTCGGTCGCCCCTACCGATGCGGCGTCCGGGACCTCGCCCGCGCGCACGGCGCTGACCAGCGTAACGAATCCGGCCGTGTCCATCTGGAAATCCTGCCCGTCGCCGACGGACAGCGGGAAATCAAACATCTCGAGCAGGCGCTCCAGAAGCGCGTCACTGGACCCCACTTCGGCCAGCCGATGAGTGCGCGAATCGGGGAAAGTTTGTTCGACCCAGGCGCCGTCGCGGGCGTCGTACCGGGCGTAATACAGGAAAAGCTGCTGGCCGCGCCCGGGAATCGCCCGGATCGCAATGACGACGCGCTGGGGTTGGGTGAGTGCGCGGGCTATGCCGAGCAGGGCGGATTCGAACTGGATCTGACCTGCCTCGGTCTGGCGGGCCAGCTTTCGCGCGATCAGGCTGTCCTCGCCGGTGACAAACATTGCCTGTCGTTCCGCCGGGGTGGCGGGCAGGAGCTGAGCCGGATCGATTCCGATGATGGCATCGGCCCGCATGAGGGCGGCCAGCGCCACGAATTCAGACCGATCGAGAACGTATTCCAAGTTCACTACGTACTCAGCGCGGCGAGCAGTGAATCCATGACCTTGCCAAAGCTGGCCGAGTCGATCGTCCCAATCTGGCTCTTGCCGTTCTCGGCCCCGATCATCAGCCAGGCGCGCCCGGCGCCGGAGACGACCGCGAATTCGCGCGCTTCGCTCTCCTGATCCGGCACGATCTGCATCATCGCAATGGTGCCCGAATACTGCATGGCCTTGATCGAATCAAAGAAAGCTCGCTTTGGGGCGTCGACAGGGCCGTTCTGGGCCAGGGCTTCAAGCCCTTGCGTGTCGTCGCCATCCCGAACGAAGTTGTAGGCGGCCAGCATGGCGGCCGTGTCCAGCTCGAAACCGGCCCCGTCGGCGCCCGCGGCCGGCAGCGCGAAAATGTCCTGCAGGCGTTCGCGCAGCAGGCTGTTGTCCCCGACGTCGGCGAGGCGGTGGGTCTGCTCGTTGGGCAGCGTCTGCTCCACATACACGCCAGCCTGGCCATAATGCAGGAATAGCTGCTGTCCAACGTTGGGAAGCGTCTTGACCGTGATGAGCGCGGTCTGCGGGCGGGCAACCGCCGACATGAGGCGCATCACGTTGTCCTCAAGCTGGGCTTCTCCGCCCTCCAGGCGCAAGAGCTTGCGCGCGCTCAGGCTGGCCTCGCCCGCCGAATAGAGGGTCTGCCGTTCGGCGGCGCTTTCCGGCAACAGGCGGCTGGGGTCGAGCCCGATGATCCCGTCGGCGCGCATCAGCGCCGCCAGCATAAAGAATTCCGCCCGACTGAAATTGATCTGCATATTTCCCCTAAGGTTTGCGGGCGGCTCCGTTT
>JBDSIP010000385.1:0-11927 GCA_039917915.1 Thermoflexales bacterium | reverse complement strand
TTCGATCGCGCAATTGAGCTGGCGCCAAAGTGGGCAGACCCGTTCGCGCAGCGCGGTCAAGCGCATTCGTGGGCGGGAAATCAAGACGCGGCCATCGCGGACTTCAATCAAGCGATCGAGTTGCGACCCAGCGACTCCTGGACTTTCCGCGCTCGAGGCGGCAGCTATCATCTGAAGCGGCAGTTTGTCGCTGCCATCCTCGACTACACGCGGGCAATCTCGCTGAACGACGAGATCGCAGATTATTGGAAAGCGCGCGCCGACAGTTACCGCGATTCTGGAAATCCATCCGCCGCGATCCTGGACTACACACGGGCCATCACACTCGCCCCGAAAGTGGCGGCCATTTATCGTGAACGCGGGGTCGCTAAACACCAGGCCGGCCAATACGATCCTGCCATTGAGGACTTCACAACCGCCATCGGCTTGGATTCGGGAAACCCCGACCTGTACTACCAGCGCGCGCTGAGTTGGCGGGCGCAGGGCTATGCCGATATCGCCCGGCTGGACATTGTTCGGGCGGAGGAACGGGCCGGCCGGCTGGACTGGGTTTGGAGACTTTGCGCGGACTTTTTCTCTTGGCTAGGCGACCATCCGCGCGCAACTGCCGATGCCGGGAAGGCCATCGACATCGCTCCGAAACAGACGGAGAACTGGCGAACGCGAGGGCTGGCTTACCTGGCATCGGGCGACAACACGCGCGCAATCGCCGATTTCAAGGAAGCGCTAACCATCGATCCGCGCGACGTCTGGGCCAATCTCTACCTGGGGCATGCCTTCGAAAGGCTTCGCAATGACGCGAATGCGCTTGCAAGCTACGACCGCGGCTCCGAGCTCGCGCCGCGCGCCGCGGAGTTTTGGGAAGCCCGGGGCAACTTGCATTTTTCGCGCGGGCGTTTCGATCAGGCCCTGATCCAGTATGACGGCGCGCTTGCCCGGCGAACGAACTTCAGCGGAGACTGGCAGAACCGGGGCAAGACGCGCCTGGCGCGTCAGGACGCAAAGGGTGCCATCCCGGACTTCGACAGGGCGATCGAACTCGCGCCGAAGTCCGGGGAGGCCTACTTGCAGCGGGCGCAGGCCTGGCGCTCGGTGGGAGACTTGACGCGCGCGGAATCCGATGCTGCCACCGCGCGGAGCCTTGGCTATCGCGGACCGTGATGGAGCTTCCCCCGGCGTAGGCGTGCGCCCAGTCGGGGACGGCTTTTTGTCCGCAGATTCACGCAGTCTCTTTTTTCAATCTGCGGATAGTTCCCGCCCTCAGCCGCTGTCCGGCGCTGCGGCGCCCAGCTCGGCAAACAGGGTCTGCGCGCGCGCGGCGGCGCCGGCAGCATCCGCCCCGTCCCCGGCCCGGGCGAGCCAGTGCAGGGCGTGGTCCAGCGCAAAACGGTCCTGAGCCGCCTCAGCCAGGCCCGCCCCTTCGGCCAGCCGGTCAACGACCCGGAAGCCGCTTACGTGAATCTATATCGCAAGTTCGGCAGCGCCGGGCAGCCGGTGCTGATCAGCCGCGTCCCAGTCACGGTCTGGAACAGCAGCGACATGAGCATCACCGACTTCTACTCGCCCACGGTGGAGATGGAAGTGAGCTATGAGCTGCGGGCCGAGAACGGCTACGGCGAAACCAGCCTGCCGGGCAGCCTGCGCAGCAAACTGCTGACGCCAGCCCTGTTGCGGGCTGTGCCCGTCGCCCAACCCATCATCGCGGATGCCAAGATCGCCAAGAGCGGCGGGAATTCCAGGCCACGGTCGACTGGGTTTCGAATGACAACACCAGCGGCAGCAATTTCCTGCTCTACATGGGGCGCGGGATGACCGAGCCCGCCAGCTATCTGAGCATGACCCTCGTGACCAGCGGCACGGCCTCGACGTTCTCGTTCACCAAAACCAGCGTGTACTCGAACGCGGCCGGGACCGGCAACATCACGATCACCCAGAAGGTGTTCCGCTCCGTGTTCGACAACGACGACCTGAGCGGCCAGCCCAAGCTGAATGGCAAGGACATGTTTTGGTTCATGGTCGGGTCGCGAAGCCGCTACATCATCAACCTGGGCGGTGGCGCGCCCACGCCCGCGATCAGCAGCACTCTGCGCGCCGCCAAACACGTGGCCCGGGTCGACGAGCCTGGGCGCGACAGCGACCCCTTCACCGCCTCAAAGTACGCAAATGCCCTGCAGACCAGCATCGCCGTCGAGCGAGATGGGATGACGGACAACGACTACGCCGAGTGCTGCTATGTCGTCTTCCGATCGCGCGACGGGGACACCGGCTGGACACAACTCACCAAACCCTTCGTCGGCTTCAACTCGTTGATTGGGCTGGATATCGAATCCTCCTACAGCGATCAGGATGACAGCCTGTTCGACCCGACCTACACTGCCTACTTTAACGACAGCGTGCACTACAAAATCGTCAGGCTCGATGCGGGCTTCAAGGGTTCGATTGCCCCGTTCGCCATCAATCTCTACAATGTGACGGGCGAAGTGATCGAAGCCAGCCAGGCGGTTACGGATACCTTTACCAACGGGGCCTTCCCGGGCACGAACACCTTTACGGCCGGGGCAAACCCGCCCGGCAACCTGCCGGCCGCGACGCCCAAAATCATCGACTTCGGCGGCATCCTCGTCAATGTGATCACCGCCACCAAGGCCGCCGCCGTCTGGCAGGGCGAGGGCAGCGTCCAGATCCGCCACAACACGGGCAACCCGACCCGGATGAAGGTGGACTTCAGCGGTGTGACGATGACCCTGGACAATCCCACGACCGCGACCACCGGGACGGTGACCGGGCTGCGTACAACGGGCTATGCCGATGTCCTTCTCGGCAACGGGACAGACTGCTACCGCAGCAACCGGAACAACCGGGGCAAATACCGGGTGTGCGACGTCACCCTGAGCGAGAACGGGATGGCGGCCGGCCAGCTCAACCTCGACGCGCTGGGCGCGGACTACATTCCGTGGGACGTGACGGGCGGCATCGGAGCCAGCGACGTCTATACCTTCAACGACGTCGCCCTGCTCAACACCAATTTGGACTGGACCAAGTCGGCGGCGCGCTAAACAACATGATCGCGACCACCTACGACGCGCGCGGGCGGGTAATCCTGGACCGGCGCACGATCGCCGGGACAAACTATGACACGCAAACGAACTACGACTCGGCCAACCGGGTGCTGACGACGACTCTTCCGACCGGCGAGACACTGACGCCGGGCTACAACGGGCTCGGGCAGCCGTACTCCCTGGCCGGCGCGCAAACGCTTGTGAGCGCCGCCTTCTACAACATCCTGGGCAAACCGAGCGAGGTCCAACTGGGCAACGGGCTGAGCCAGCGCACGAACTACTACGGCCTCGACACGCCGACTTGGTTCGGGACGAGCCAGTACGGGAGGACCCGCCAGATCAGCGGATCACGGAGGACACGGAAGCTGCTGATTACGCAGAGCCGTCCGAGCAGGTAAACGCGAGCGCTTCTGAGAAATCAGCAGCATCCGTGTCCTCCGTGATTCTGACGGCGATCGGCGACCGTTCGGCCGGCTACACGATCGGCGGGACGGATCAGACGTCGCATTCCTATACCTATGATGATCTGAACCGGCTGGTGAGCGGCTCAGCGAGCGGGGGCGAGTTTCCGAACTTCACCAGCGCATGGACGGGGCGCGGTAACCGCGCCCTTACAACGCGCTTGGGAACATGACCGACAAGGCCGGGCAGGTGCAGGGCTTTGCGGCTTCGGGGGCAAACAGCCTCCGCCCGCATGCGGTGATCACGACGACGGAGTAACCCGCGCCGTCCTGCAAACCGCAGTTCGGGCTAGAATCACCCGGCCATGAGCGTGACATTTGCTGATATCCATGCGGCCCGGGTCCGCCTGCACGACGTTTTGACCGCCACGCCGGTCCTGCCCGACGAACTGCTCTCCCGCCAGCTCGGCGCGCGCGCGTTCGTCAAGGCCGAATGCACCCAACGCAGCGGCTCGTTCAAAGTGCGCGGGGCCTACAACAAGATCAGTTGCCTGTCGCCCGAGGAGCGCGCCCGCGGCGTCATCGCCCATTCGGCCGGCAACCATGCCCAGGGCGTCGCGCTGGCCGCTCAGATTTTTGGAATTGGGGCCACGATCGTCATGCCCGAGCGCGCGCCGCTCACCAAGGTCGTGGCCACCCGCCGCTTTGGGGCCGAGGTCGTCCTGCACGGCGCCACGTTCGACGATGCCGGCGTGCGCGCCCGCGAAATCCAGCAGGAGCGCGATCTGATCTACGTCCACGCCTTCAACGATGAACAAGTCATCGCCGGCCAGGGCACCATCGGGATCGAGATCGTCGATGCGCTGCGCCAGCCCGATGTCATCGTCGTGCCGATCGGCGGCGGCGGGCTGATCAGCGGGATCGCCATCGCCGTGCGCGAGCTGCTGCCGAAAGTCCGCATCATCGGCGTGCAGGCGGCCGGCTGCTCGGCCGTCAAACCCTCGCTGGCCGCCGGCGAGCCGGTCGCCATCGCGGCGGCGCGAACGATCGCCGACGGCATCGCCGTCAAGCGCCCGGGCGATATCACCCTGCCCATCATCAAGCGCCTGGTCGACGACGTGGTGGAAGTCGAAGAGGACGAGATCGCCCGCGCCATATCCCATTGCGTGCAGAACCTGCGCCTGGTGGTCGAAGGCGCCGGCGCGGCCGGGCTCGCCGCGCTGCTGACCGGCAAGGTCAACGTCAAGCCCGGCGAAATTGTCGTTGCCCCGTTGTGCGGCGGCAACATCGACGTCAACTTGCTCTCGCGCGTGCTCGAACAGGTGATGGTCAAGCAGGGCCGTTATCAGCTCCTCAAGACCACGGTCAACGACGCGCCGGGCAACCTGGGCCCGCTGATCGCGCATGTGGCCGAGGCCGGGGCCAATGTCATCGAGGTCTTCCACCGCCGCGCGTTCTGGCTTGCGCCGCTGAGCAAAGTCGGGATCGAACTGCTGCTGGAAGTGCGGGATGAGGACCATGGCCAGGCCGTGATCGCCCATCTCACCCGGGTCGGCTACAACGTCGATCGCGAAGGCCCCGGCCAGTGGCCGGTGTAACTTCCATCTTGAGCGCATTGCTGTCGCGGCTCAAATCGCCGGTCGCCTTGATCGGGCTGGTTGCCTTTGTCGACGCGCTGGGCTTCGCCATCACCCTGCCCGTTTTTCCGCTCTACGCCAAGGATGAACTGGCCGCGACGGCAGCCCAGATCACCGGCGTGCAGGCCGCCTACTTCGCCATGTCGTTTATCGTCGGGCCCATCCTGGGCCGGCTAAGCGACCGCTTTGGGCGGCGGCCCGTGCTGATCATCTCGCAACTGGGCTCGCTCCTGAGCTACGTCGTCATCGCCTTCGCCCCCACAATTTGGGTGGTCTACCTCGCCCGCATGCTCGACGGCATCACCGCAGGGAACTTCTCGACCGCCCAGGCCTATATCAGCGACATCACCGAGCCACGCGAGCGGGCCAAGCGCCTCGGCACCACCGCCCTGGCCTTCTCGCTCGGCCTGTCGATCGGACCGGCCCTGGGCGGCTTTGTCGCCGGGCGATTTGGCCCGCGGGCCGCCTATCTGGTTGGCGCGACGATCGGACTGGCCACCATTTTGCTGACCGCCCTGCTGCTCAAGGAATCGCTCAGCCCGGAGAAACGCGCCGTGGCCCAGGCGGCTCGGGCCAAAACGGGCGGCGGCTTTTTCAGCCTGATCCGCCTGCCGGCCGTGGCGATCCTGCTCGTGGTTGCCTTCTTCGCCCAGTTCTCGTTCTTCAGCTTCCAGACCGTGTATGTGCTCTGGGCGCAGGCGGTGGTGTTCCCGGCCGAGTCCAGCGCCCACGTTTCGGAGATCGTGAGCTATGTGCTGGCCTTTGTTGGATTGTGCGGCATCGTTGTGCAGCTCTGGATGATCGGCCCCCTGGTGCGGCGTTTCGGGGAAAAGAAGATGCTCGTCGCGGGGTTAACCTCGCGCACCCTGTTTTTCAGCCTGCTCGTCGCGTTTCCCATCGCCATTATGCTGCCCGCCGCAGCCCCGCTGCTCGCCTTTGGCACGGGAATGACCCAGCCAAACCTGGCCGCCCTGCAGACTTACGCCGCGCCGGCAGACCAGCGCGGCCAGATTCTGGGGACCAACCAGTCAGCGGCCTCGCTGGGCAGCGTGCTGGGTCCGCTCGTCGGCGGGCAGCTCTTTGAACAAGTCGCGCCTGGCGCGCCGATCGCCCTGGCCATGATCCTGAGCGCAGTCGCCCTGGCTGTGGCGCTGCTGATCACCCGGCTGAATATTGAGCGTCCGACCGCTCCAACCCCCGCACGCTAAGAAGACTACAATTCCCAGCATGCCCAACACAGATGCGATCAACGTCGCCGAGTGCCAGACCCCGGCCGACCGGCTCGCCTTTATCCACTTTCAGTGGGAGATCTACAAGGGCGACCCGTATTGGGTGCCGCCGCTGATCAGCGAGCGGACGGCCTTCTGGGACAAGCGCAAGAATCCGTTCTTCGAGCATTCGGACGCGTCGATGTTCATCGCCCGGCGCGGCGGGGTCATCGTGGGCACCATCGCCGCGATTGAGAATCGCCGGCACAACGAGTTCCACAACGAGAAGATCGGCTTCTTCGGCGGCTTCGAGTGCATCGACGATCCCAGTGTCGCGGCCGCGCTCTTTGACGCGGCCAAAGCGTGGTGCAAGACCCGCGGGCTGTCCAAACTGCGCGGCCCGGCCACCCTCAGCCTGAACGAAGAGTGCGGGTTGCTGGTGGATGGCTTTGACGGCGAGCCGGTGGTCCTGATGCCCTACAACCCGCGTTACTACCCGACCCTGTTGGAGGGCTGTGGGTTTGTCAAGGCGATGGATCTATGGGCCTATTGGAATCCGCTCGACAAGGCGAAAGAAGGCACATCCGGCCGCTTCGCCCGGATCGTCGAGATGGCCAGAAAGCGCGGGCGCTTCACGATCCGCCCGGCCAATCTGAAGAACCTGCAGCATGAGATTGAAGTGCTCAAGCTGGTCTACGCTGGTGAGAAGGGCGCCTGGAAGGACAACTGGGGCCATGTCCCGATGACCGACCATGAGGTCAATCACACGGTGCGCGGTTTGAAGCAATTTGCCGATTCGGACTTGATCATGGTGGCCGAATCCGACGGCAAACCGATCGCGGTCTCGGTCACCCTGCCCAACGTCAACCGCCCGCTGCGGATGGCCTATCCCAACCCGAAGACGCCCGAAATCCTGACCCTGCTCAAGTTCCTGTGGTACCGCCGCAAGAACGTCAACGCCGTGCGCTTTGTCCTGTTGGGCGTGCTGGCATCGCATCGGATGAGCGGCATCGACGCGATCCTGATCGCCGAGACCATCAAGGTCATCGAGAAACGCGGATACATCGGGGGCGAATTCGGCTGGATCCTGGAGACGAACGAGCCCATGAATCGCATCGCCTTGTATGGCGGCGGGCACGTCTACCGAACCTATCGCATGTACGATCTTGCGATCTAGCCCGGGCAGCGCGGTCGCAAGTTTTGCTGCGCCTATGCGTCGACTCCTTGTCTTCCTGCTGGATGGCCTGCTGGTCAATTTGAGCTTTGTGCTCAGTTACCTGTTGCGCTACCAGGTTGAGTTGATTGTTCCGGTGGGTTACCCGGCGGGATTTGACGAATATATTCCCGTCATCATCCTGTTCAATCTCGCATATCTGTTCATGTTCCGGGTCGATGGCGTCTATCGCCGGCGTTCGTGGTTCGAGCAGATGGCATCGGTAACCAATGCCACGGCCAAGGTCGTGGTGGTTGTGTGGGCGGTGATTTTCGCCACCCGCCCGCTGGTCTATTCGCGCCTGATGATTGGCCAGGCCGCCATCATCGCTGCTGTGATGATGGGCCTGGTGCGTTGGATCATGGGGCTCGTCGAAGCCCGCCTGCGCCGGCGCGGTATCGGAAGCTCGAACGTCCTCATCGTCGGCGCCGGGGAGATGGGCCGTTCCGTGATGCGGACGATCGTCGCCCGGCCGGAGCTGGGCTACCGCTGCATCGGCTTTGTCGACGACGACCCCGTCACGGGCACGACCGACATCGGCCGCTTCACGGCGCTGGGGCCGGTGTCGAACATCGCCACAATCCTGCGCGAGCAGCACGTCGACGAGGTCGTCATCACCCTGCCCTGGTCATCCCAGCCGACGATCCTGGATCTGGTCCGGCTGTGCCATGCCCGCCGGGTGCGCGCCCGGGTCGCGCCTTCGCTGCTGCAGATCAACCTCTCCCAGATCGACGTCAACGACTTTGGCGGGATTCCCTTGATCAGCGCCAAGGACGCCAACCCATCGACCTGGCAACTTCTGGTCAAACGGGCCTTTGACATCGGCTTTGCGAGCGTTGCGATTTTGATCTCGGCGCCCATCGTGCTGCTCTTCATGCTCCTCATCCGCCTGGAGTCGCCCGGTTCGCCGGTGTATTCACATGTGCGGGTGGGCAAGAATGGCCGGCCCTTCCGGCTCTACAAGCTGCGCTCGATGCGGATCGGAGCCGATGAGGAGAAGGAAAAGCTGCTCAAGACCAACGAGGTCGACGGGCCGCTGTTCAAGATGAAGTCCGACCCGCGCCGGACCCGGGTGGGCACGTTCATCCGCCGCTACAGCATCGATGAATCGCTGCAGTTCTGGAACGTGTTGAAGGGCGATATGAGCGTCGTCGGCCCGCGGCCGCATCTGCTCAGCGAGGTCCAAAACTATAAAGACTGGCAGCGCGAGCGCCAACAGGTAATGCCGGGCATCACCGGCCTGTCCCAGATCAGCGGCCGCAGCGAGCTGAGCTTTGACGAAACTTGCCTCCTTGACGTGTATTACGTCGAGAACTGGTCGCTCAGCCTGGACGTCAAGATCGCGCTGTTGACGCCGGCCTATTTGCTGTCAGCGCGTGGGGCGTACTAGTCCGCGGCAATCGGCGCCATTGGGGCCGGTCGTCGAAAGCTCAGGGTTCCATCAACTGTTAACACTTGACAAATACCAACAAGGCCTATAGCATCGCGCTTACCGGGAAACTCGTTACGCCCGCGCCGAAAACTCCCAGCAGAGATTGGACCCGTGGCCCAAGATACTCGCGCCAGTGCACCGCCGCCCCAGGTAAAGACGCCTTTTTCATGGCGTCAACCCTTGGTGCTGTTTGGAGTCCTTTCCGAAACGCGCTACTGGGCGTATTTGTTGTTGCTGCCCAGCCTGCTCCTGGTCACCGCCGTCATCATCTATCCGGTCCTGTCCGGGATCAACCTGAGCTTCAACCAATTCAATCTGCTGCGCATTGCCCAGGGGATGAAGTTCATCGGCCTGCAACACTATATCGAACTATTCGAGGATCCGGACTTCCAGATCATTTTGAAGAACACCGCGACCTGGGTGGTCTTTGGCGCATTTTCGCAATTCACCCTGGGCTTGATCGCAGCGCTCGCCCTGCATCGAAAGAACTTGAAGGGCGGCGCGATCGCGCGAGTGCTGATGTTGCTGCCCTGGGTGATCCCATCGGTCGTGGCCGGCCACATGTGGGCGCTTCTGCTCGATTCGCGCCTGGGCGTGATCAACGACATCCTGGTCCGCATCGGCGTCCTGAGCGCCTACCGCGCCTGGTTTGCCGACCCGGCCACCGCGATGCCCGCTGTGCTTCTGGTCGATCTGTGGCGCGGCTTCCCCTTCTTCACCCTGCTCCTGTACGCGGGCCTGAGTTCGGTGCCGGAGGAGCTCTATGAGGCCGCCGAGGTCGATGGGGCCAACCCGCTCCAGAAGTTTCGCGCCATCACCATCCCGATGATCACCCCTGTGATCGTGGCCGCCATCATTTTGCGCGTTATTAGCCTGATGAACTCGCCCGACCTGATGATCGTCCTGACAAACGGCGGGCCTGGGCTTGCCACCTACACCCTGTCGCTCTACGCATTCCAGATCGCCTACGACAACTTCAATTTTGGGGCGGCGGCGGCGGTCTCCGTCATCATGCTGCTCATCCTGATGATCTTCACCGTCATCTATCTGCGCGTGTCGGGCGTGACAAGAGATTAAGCGCAGCATGCGACGCATTCTCACCTCCCACAAAGCCGTCCAGCGCCTTTATGACGCCCTGGCCTACGTCATCATCGCGTGCCTGCTGGTATTCGTGCTCGGACCGCTGCTGTGGATGGGATTGACCTCGCTCAAGCACGAACAGGACGTCGTCACGTCCGAACTGCAGTACCTCCCGCGCAATCCAACCCTTGACAATTACGTGACGCTGTGGAACCGGTCTGGAGTGACGACCATGTTCCGCAACAGCGCCCTCACCACTGGGCTGACCGTTTCATTCTGCCTGCTCGCCGGCACATTCGCCGCCTACAGCATTTCGCGTTACCGTTTTCGCGGCCGGGGCGGACTGCTCACCTTCTACCTGCTGGTGCGGATGTTCCCGGTTGTGCTCATGTTGTTACCGTTGTACATCATGCTGCGCAGCATCGGCATCCTGGATACGCTGTTCGGCCTCGCCCTGACCTACACCACGTTTCTGCTGCCCACCAGCCTGCTGATGCTGAAGGGCTTCTTCGACGCCGTGCCCCCGGACCTCGAGGATGCCGCCCGGATCGATGGAAGCACCCGCATGGGCGCGCTCTTCCGGGTGGTGCTGCCGCTGGCTCGATCCGGTATCGCCGCCACCGGCGTCCTGATCGCCGTTTCGGCCTGGAATGAGTTCCTCTTCGCCCTGATGCTGACGAACAGCGAGAGCTCGCGTACGTGGCCGGTCGTCCTGCAACTCATGGTCGGCGAATTCCAGTTGCCCTGGGGGTTGCTTGCGGCCGGCGGCATGATCAGCATCCTGCCGATCATCGTGTTCTTTGCATTTGCCCAGCGGGCCCTGGTGCGGGGGCTGCTCGTAGGCGCAGTGAAAGGTTGAGAGGCGGTATCGGCTGGCGCCGATACCGTTGATCGAATCAAGTTCGTAAATACCAACGGAGGATGACCATGACGCGTTCAAGTTCATATCGAGTGTCGCGGCGGAGCTTTTTGAAGGGCGCGGCGATGGCCGGCGCCGGGCTCGCCCTGAGCGGTTGCGCCTTGCCGGGCGCCGCGCCCGCCGCCAAGGTCGGCGGCAAGATCGACTACTGGCACCACTACACCAGCGAGTCGGAGATGGCCGGGCTGAAGGCCGGGGCCGAGAGTTTCACAAGGAAATACGCCGACGCGTCGGCCAACTCGGTCACGATCCCCAACGCCGACTTCATGGCCAAGTTCACCCTGGCCGTGCAGGGCGGTGGCAAGCCCGACACGACCATGGTCGCGGCGGCCCGGGTGCCTGACATGGTCGCCATGGGCGGACTGCAGGACCTTACAGACCGGATCAAGGCCTGGGATCAGCGCAAGAACTTCCCCGACTGGTACTTCAATGCCGCGACCGTCAACGGCAAGATCTACGGCGTGCCCAGCTTCATGTTCGTAGACTGGATGTACTACCGGGCCGACTGGTTCGCCGAGAAGGGCGTGAAGCCGCCGACGACGTTTGAGGAGATGACCGAGGCCGCGATCAAGATGACCGACCCGACCCAGGGCCGCGTCGGCTTCGCCATGCGCGGCGGCGGCGGCGGCGCAGGCATGGTTACGCAGGTCATTCGGGCCTATGGCACACCCATCTTCCAGGACGGCAAAGCGGCCTTTGATGTGGCCAAGGCAACTGAGGCTCTGAAGTGGTATTCCGAGCTCTACACCAAGCACAAGGCGGTTGCGCCCAGTGTCGCGAATGACAGCTTTGCCCAGATTATGACGGCCTTCCGCACAGGCAAAGCGGCCATGGTCTGGCATCACACCGGATCTCTGGTCGACATCGTCACCGATCTGGGCGGCGATGGCAAGAAGTTCCTGCCCCTGCCCCGGCCCAAGGGACCTGCCGCGCTGATCAACGACGTGACACCCTCCTATAACGGTATCGTCGATCCGA
>JBDSIP010000384.1:0-7628 GCA_039917915.1 Thermoflexales bacterium | reverse complement strand
ACTTCCCACACTTCGGGGCGCTCGCGCTCGATGACGCGCTTGGCGCTCTTGACGTTGGTGGCGTAGTTGAGCTCGCACAATTTCTGAATGACGAAGGGCTTGAACAGCTCCAGCGCCATGGTCTTGGGCAGACCGCATTGATGCAGCTTGAGCTTCGGCCCGACGACGATGACGGAGCGGCCCGAGTAGTCGACGCGCTTGCCGAGCAGGTTGCGCCGGAAGCGGCCCTTCTTGCCCTTGAGCATGTCGCTAAGCGACTTGAGCTCGCGGCGACCGCGCCGGCTGAGGGCCTTGCCGCGCTGCGAGTTGTCGATCAGGCTGTCGACGGCTTCCTGCAACATGCGCTTCTCGTTGCGAACAATCACGTCCGGCGCGCCGAGTTCGAGCAAGCGCTTGAGCCGGTTGTTGCGGTTGATGACACGCCGGTAGAGGTCGTTGAGGTCGGAGGTCGCAAAACGGCCGCCGTCAAGCTGAACCATCGGGCGCAACTCGGGCGGGATGACCGGAAGCACCGTCAGGATCATCCACTCCGGCCGGTTGTTGCTCTTGCGCAGCGCTTCCACGATGCGCAGGCGCTTGATGGCCTTCTTCTTCTTGACCTTGCTGAGCGAGGTGCGAACTTCCTTCCACAGTTCCTTGCTCATCTGCTCGAGGTCGATCCTGCGGAGGATCTCGTAGAACGCCTCGGCGCCCATGTCAGCCTTGAATACCTGGCTGAATTTGAGCTTCATCTCGCGCATCCGCGTCTCGGTCAGGAATTGCAGGGTGGCCAGGCTCTTGACGTCCTCGAGGTCCTGGCTGTGCTTGGAGGTAAGGGTCTCCATCTCCTGGGCGAGCCGGGCAGCGACCGCGCGGGTCTCGTCGTCTACCTTGCCCTGGAGCAGCTCGATTTCGCCCTGGACCTTGCTGACCTGGCGTTCCCGCTCTTCGTTGATGCCGGTCTCGATCTGGTTGAGCTTGTCCTTGACCAGTTTCTTGAGCAGGACTTGCTGGGCAGGCGTGACGGTCTCGCCTTCCTTGGCAATCACCTCGCCAGTGGGCTCAAAGACGATGGCCACCCGGATGGTCTTGTTCTGCTTGGTTTCGAGTTCCTTCTGAAGTTTCTGAGCGGCTTTCATGACCGGGTCAGTCTCTTCGTCCAACTGGGTCTTGAATTTGTCCAGAATCTGGTCGAGGACGACCTGCTTCTTGACGAGTTCCTTCAGGGTCTTGCCGCTGGCGCTCTCTTCCTGGGCGCGGGTCTTGCCCTCGAGGTCGACGCTCCGGCGATCGAAGTCCTCCTGCAAACGGCGAAGGGCCTTCTGGCGGGCTTCCTCATCAACATGGGTGACGACATACTGGGCGAAATAGAGCACCCGGTCGAGGTTGCGGCGGGTGATGTCGAGCAGTGTGCCAAGGAACGACGGCACGCGGCGGGTGTACCACACGTGGGCGACCGGCGCGGCCAGGTTGATGTGGGCCATGCGCTCGCGGCGGACCGAAGCCTTTGTGACTTCAACCCCGCACTTGTCGCAGATGATGCCCTTGTAGCGGATGTTCTTGTACTTTCCGCAATAGCACTGGAAGTCACGGGTCGGCCCGAAAATTGCCTCATCGAACAGACCATCCTTCTCGGCGCGCAGGCGCCGGTAGTTGATGGTTTCTGGTTTGGTCACTTCTCCGTAAGACCAGGATCGAATCTGATCAGGAGAAGCCAGTGAGATGCGCAGCGCTCGAAAATCACGTAGTTCCATCGTCCCTCTCTTGTACTAAAGGCCGTGAGACAACAAAACGAGCGCGGCCGATGACTCGTCCGCGCTTTTCACTCGAAAAGCTCGTATTGGTTGTCCCTATTGGGGAGGATTATACACGATGTAGAGCTTTGAGCTTTGAGCTTTGAGCTTTGAGCTTTGAGCTTTGAGCGACGGGCCGAAAGCTGAGACGCGGCTGAGAACGCTACGTCAGGCAAAGGCCGTCTGCCCCATTAGTCACATCTGCATTCTAAATTCGTCAGCGCCCGCGTCGATTAGAATTCCGCCGAATTAGCGGGTTTTGCGCGGCAGGCAAGCCGATAGCGGCCTTGCGCAATCATAAGGACATCACAGAGGGAGGGGCATCGCATGAAAGTATTCATCACGGGTGGCGGCGGCTTTCTAGGATCGCGCCTGGCCAGGGCGATTCTTGCGGCAGGCACTTTGGCGGATGGCGATGGCACCCCGCGGGCGGTCAGCCAGATTACCTTGTTCGATGCGGCCTTTCCGCCCAACGTCGACCCGCGTCTCAGGTGCGTCACGGGTGATATCAGTTCGGCCTCGGCCATCGCCAAGGCGCTCGACAACGACACCAGTTCGGTGTTTCACCTTGCCGCGGTGGTGAGCGGCGGCGCCGAGGCAGACTTTGACCTTGGCATGAAGGTCAACCTGGAGGGTTGCCGGGTGTTGCTGGAGGCTTGCCGCAAGCTGGCCCGGCCACCGCGCTTCGTGTTCGCCAGCTCGGTCGCGGCTTTCGGCGGCGATGTGCCCGATGTGCTCGATGACAGCACAACGCCCAACCCGCAGACCTCCTACGGCGCGCAAAAGGTCATCAGCGAATACCTGGTGACCGACTACAGCCGCAAGGGATACATCGATGGGCGCTCGCTGCGCCTGCCCACCATCGTCGTGCGTCCGGGCAAGCCCAACCTGGCGGCGTCATCGTTTGCCAGCGGCATCATCCGCGAGCCACTCAATGGGCAAGTGTCCGAATGCCCGGTCGACAAGGACACCGGCGTATGGCTGGTTTCGCCCGGCAAGGTGGTCCAAAACTTCCTTCATTCCCACGAACTGCCGTCGAGCGCCTGGGGCGCCAGCCGGGTGGTCAACCTGCCAGGCATGACCACGAGCGTCAGTGAAATGGTTGCAGCGATGGGCGCGATTGCCGGGCCAGCGGTCGCCGCGCGCGTGCAGTGGAAGCCCGAGCCGCGCACACAGGCGATTGTCAAGACCTGGCCGGTGCGCTTTCGCACCCCGAGAGCGCTGGCGATGGGCTTTCAGGCCGATGCCGACATCGAGTCGGTGATCCGCGATTACATCCGCGATGAGGGCATCACCCCAGCCTGAGCGTTGGTGCGAAGTCATGCGCTGCGCGGTGTTGCGGCGACCGCGACCTGTCCGCGTTTTCGGCACCACCCCACGTCGGCATACAATTCGGGGATGACAAGTCCGGGCGGGCGGCGGTCGGCACTCAGTGTTTCCGTCTCAGACATCATTGCGTTTTTTGCTGGTGGCGCAATCACTTGGTTTTCCAACACAAGCATTTTCTGGACCATTGAGCCCATCTACGCGGATGTGGGGACCGTTGTGAAGCGGCAAGCGCTACTCACGGAAACCACACCGATTCTTGCGCTCATCTCGGCACTTTCCGCAGTATTCTTTGTCCGCGCCATACGCCACGATGTGCGCGGCTTCACGCGCCTGGAAAACCTCGCGATCGCCTGGCCGGGCCTTGTCTACGTGCCATTTGCAATCGTCATGGGGATGTTTATGCCGTTCGTCTTCCCGACAGGTTTCGGGCTTCTGCTCGCAGTGGCCCTGCGCTTGCCCGGACGATCTGACAGGCTCGGGCTCCTTTTGGCCATTCTGTCCCATGTCGCCGCGATTGCATACACAATGCGCTACGCCGAGCAGATGTGGCTGCTTTTCGGCGACTAAATGCGGTCAGGCGCTTTCCAGCAAGGCGATGGTCTGCGCCATCAAGTCCGGCACGAAATCCACGACGAAGATCCAAACCATTGTGTTCGACACCGAATCGTAGCCGTGGGCGAGAATATTGCGGAAGCTTATGATCCTTCGCGCGCCTGGAACGAGTTCGAAGGCGGATAAATCAGCCTGCGATAGACGGCGGAGCGCCTCGCCGATGATTTCAAACTGGCGCTCAACAGCGGCACAAAAAATCTCACTCCCGGCGTACTCCTCGAGTTTGACACCGCGCGTGAAGCAGGTAATTCGCGCGCAGCCTTCACGGACGTCGAAGGGGTGTTTCCTGGTTTCAGGCACCATACAGCGGCGACCGTGACGAGCGAATCTGCTCAATGAAATATGGATTCCGAAGGGGCTCGCTTTCGACTAGATCGACTGTCCTGCCAAAAAGCGCTTCCAAACCATCCTTGAGCGAGAAGAAATTTTCGGCGTAGTCGCGTACGGGCAGCGCCTCAAAGCGCACCAGGAAGTCAATATCGCTTGAGGCAGGCAAGAACAGGCCGGTTAGCGCTGACCCGAAAACCTCCAAGGTCTACACGTGATGGCTCCGGCAAAGCTCTCTAACCGCGGCAAGATTGGATGACAGTATTTCGATCATGATCTTTCACAATTATATGAGGCGGGTCTGCCGGGGCAGACCCGGAGCCGAGTTGAGCAACAGGAAGCCGTGGCTGACAGTCCTTAGGAAAGCCCTTTTGGCGGGTAGCCGAAGGCAATGCCTTCGGCTACCCGGCATCCAGCGCCGCGATGTTCACCCTACAACTCGCCCAAAAACCGAATGCTGGCCTCAATGCCCTTCGCATAGCACTCGAGCGCATAACGTTCGTTGGGCGCATGAATGTTGTCGTTGGGCAACCCGAAGCCGAGCATTCCGATCGGCTTGCCAAGATGCTTCTGCAAGTCATTGACGACCGGTAGCGAGCCGCCCTCCAGAGCAAACAACGGCCGGCTGCCATAAGTCGCTTCGGCGGCCCGGGCCAGCGCCCGGATCTGAGGCGAGTCCAGATCGATCAGGGTGCCCGCGCTCATGCCATGGGTACGAAAGGTCAAGGTCGTGTGGGCCGGGCATCGCCGCAGCAGCTCATTCCGCACGAGGTCATACACCTTCTGCGGATCCTGGTTGGGCACCAGGCGACAACTGATCTTGGCGGTGGCGACGGCCGGCAACACCGTCTTGGCGCCCGGCCCGATGTAACCGCCCCAGATGCCGTTGACCTCGAGCGTGGGGCGCGCGCCGCGCCGTTCAGCCACAGAAAACTCGGGCTCGCCAAAGGCCGCCGGCGCGCCCGTCTCCGAGATGACGTGCGCCTCTCCCCACGGAAGCCGGGCGATGTCGGCCCTTTCCGCGGCTTCCAATACCCGCACATCGTCATAGAAACCCGGCACCAGTACCCGGCCCTTGTCGTCCTTCAGTCCAGACAGCAATTGGGCCAGGGCCATGATCGGATTCTGAACATTTCCGCCATAGCTCCCGCTGTGCAGGTCACGCGCGGCGGTTCGCGCTTCAACTTCAAAATACGCCAGGCCGCGCAGGCCGTGGGTGATCACCGGCTGGCTCAGCGACATGAGCTCGCTATCGCTGATGATGGCCACATCGCAGGCAAGCAGATCGTGATGGGTGGCGATAAAGGTTCCGAGGTGGGGTCCGCCGATCTCTTCCTCGCCTTCGATCAGGAACTTGACGCTGACCGGCAGGCTGCCCTTTGCCTTCAGCCAGGTCTGGACGGCCTTGATGTGGGCGAGAAACTGACCCTTGTTGTCGCTCGCGCCACGGGCATACAGGAAGCCGTCGCGGATCGCCGGCTTAAAGGCCTCGGAGGTCCAGCCCTCATGTTGATCGGCGGGCTGAACATCGTAGTGCCCGTAGATCAGCACGGTCGGCCGGATGGGATCGGGGTGTTTCCATTCGGCATAGACGACCGGATTCCCGCCGGTCTCCATCGCGTCGGCCTTGAGCCCGATATCGCGCAGGTGTTCGCTCAACCACAGGCTGCAATATCGAACATCGCGGGCGTGATCGGGCTGAGCGCTGACACTTGGGATCGCGCACAGTTCGATCAGGTCCTTGAGATAGGCATCCTTGCTGGCAAGCGCGGCCACGAGAATCTCGTCAATCATGTTGGGTTCCGTATGACAGTGCGGCCATCGCCGCGCTACGGTATCCAGGCCATGCGTTCGGCACCCGCCAGCGGATGCTGCGGACCCATGTCAATCACCCGGCGTTGCCCTCCGCCGTCGGCGCCCATGACGAAGACCGCCCAGCCTCCGTCTCGATTGGCTTGATAAGCGATCCGCGCGCCATCCGGCGAGAATGTCGGCGAGACGGCGCCCAGGCCGCTGGTCAGCTTGCGAAATTGGCGGGCGATCGTCACAATGTAGACATCTCCGTTGTTGATATAAGTGATTTCAGCCCCGCCGGGCGACCAGTTTGGGTTGATGTCGCCGGCACCCTCGCTTAGGCGGATTTTTTCGTCGGGTTTGTCGGGGTTGACCAGCCACAGGCCGCAACCGGCTGGCAGACAGGCCTGATAGACGATTTGACTACCGGGACCCCAGGCCGGCCACACGCCAGGCCCCAGGCTGGCCGGTGCCGGCGCGCCCCCCACCCCAGCCACATACAGCGCGCCGCCCGAGCTATAGGCGACCCGCTTGCCGTCTGGGGAGATTGAGGCGTATTGCGCAGTCAGGGCCAATAGGCTCGCCCCGGCCGTGGTGCGGACCGCACCGCCGCCGCTCAAGACCACGACACCTGCATTGCGATAATTCGGTTGGCCAGCGCCGGCGCCGATCGCGCGAGGCGCGCCCCCATCCGATATAAAGAGCGAGTATCCATTTGCGGCGGGGTCGTAGCCGGCATACACCAGCCGTCCGCCGCCCAGCGTGCCGCCACCCGTGCCCGTCCCGGTGAGCGTCGCCGTGCCCGTAATGGGCATGGGTGTGGCGGTCAAACATTGCTGGGCGGCGCCCAATCGCTTCTGCTCAAGGCCTGGCGCGGTTGGCACGAGACCCTGGGCTGAGACAAACCGCTTTTCGGCCGGACACCAGTCCAACAGCCCCGCATAGGCGTCGCCCGCCCCAACATAAGCCTGAAAGAGCTTTGAGGCCACATCCCGATATCCCGGCGAGACCTGAAAAAGCTGGGTCAGGCGCCTGATGGCGGTTTCCCAATCCGCGCCAAACGTGCTCATCGCGCGCTGATACAGCTCGGCATAGGTCCGCTCGGCGGCGGTATTCGCGTCCAGTTTTTGAATCTTCTCGGCGATGTCCAGGTCAAAAATACCGGCTTCGATGTTGCCCGCGCGCAGCCGGGTCACGCCCCGGGTCGTCAGCGCCTTGTAGCGCCATTCGGCAACACTGGCGCTTTCATAGGCCACATCCAACGCACGAAGCTGATCACCAAGCAGGATGACCGTATCCCACTCCTTCTTGTCCCAGGCGGCTTTGAGCAGCCGGAACAGCTCGCCCTTGTCGGTCAGCACCGCGGTGGGTGTCGGAACGGGCGGAAGGGCGGTCGGGGTCTGGGCGACGACGATGGTCGCCAGCATGCCGCGCAGGCCGAATATATTCGGCTGAAAGCGTTGGACGGTCTCGCATTCTGCCTGGGCCCGCGAGTAGTTCCCGGCGTTCATGAAGTCCAGGCACTTCTGAAATCGGTCCATGACGTAGGCCTGGACCGTCGTCGTGGCCCGGGCGTTGCGTTCTTGCTCGCCGGCCTGGCTGCCGGCGTATCCGGATCCGGCGATCATCGCCGCCAGGACGCACAGGAAGAGCAGAAAACCCAGGGCCCCGAGGGCCGCGCGGCCGGCTGAACGGCGGCGCGGCGCGGATTTGGCGCTCGGCGCGGCGCGCAACGTACGTTCGGGTTGACCCGCCGGCCGGCGCGCGAGCGGGCGCGCCGCTTGTCGCCGCGGC
>JBDSIP010000383.1:0-8685 GCA_039917915.1 Thermoflexales bacterium | reverse complement strand
TTTCCGCGCGAAGCGCGGGGATGGTGATCTCGACCCATTGTTACGACTTCTCGGCTCCGCAGAGGAATATCGCTTTCGGCATGAACTCGGCGCCTGCTATACTCCCGCCTACAAGGCAACGAATCAGACAAGTAGGTGCCACGGCATCGGCAGAGAGTTCGGCAAAACGGTGCAAGCCGGATCGAGTACGTGGCGACGAATGGACTGCCGAGCCGCGCGTTGAACGCTCCGCAGGGAGCCAGTAGACTAGCCGGAGCCGCCACCGTTAGCGGGCGGAGCGCGTGTTTGCGCGCGAACAAGGGGCGACCGCGCGGTCGCCTGAACCCTGGGTGGCACCACGAGAAGCGCCTCTCGTCCCGATGAGGGCGGAGGCGTTTTTCTTTTCGGGTCAGGCAAGTTGCCGCCCGAGGGAGCGTGCCCGGTGCCAAGACTGACGATAAAACCCTCGATCGAGGAAGTCCGCGAGCTGAGCGCGCGCGGCAATCTCATCCCCATTTACGCCGAGCTGCCGTCGGACCTCGACACGCCTGTCTCGCTGTTCCTTCGCCTGGCCGGAAGCGACCCGGCGTTTTTGTTGGAATCGGTGGACGGCGGCGAGCGGATTGCCCGCTATTCGTTTATGGGCGTCCGGATGCGCGAAGCGCTGGTCCTGCGCGGGCGCGCACTCGTCCGCCATACCCTGAGCGACAAGGGCCTGAAGATGGAGCCCGTCCCCATCCCGGCGCCGGACCTGCAGCCCGGCGAGGCGCCCCGCGAAGGGGATGTGCTGGATGCGTTGCGGGCCGAGATGAAACGGTATGCGTTTGTGCCCCTGCCCAACCTGCCCCGCTTCTGCGGCGGACTGGTGGGCTTCACCGGTTACGACGTCGCGCGCCAGTTTGAGGTCCTGCCCGACACCGCCACGGATGTGCTCGGCACACCCGACGCGGTGTATCTGATGGCCGACACTCTGGTCGCCTTCGATCACGCCCGGCAGCGCCTGCTGGTGATCGCCAACGCGTATGTGGATGGGTCTGAATCGTTGTCCGACGCGTATGACGACGCCGTCGCGCGAATCAAGAGCATCACCGCCCGCCTGTCCGCGCCCCTGGCTGACCTTGCCTCGGATCCCGGCGCAATCTGCGCCCCGGCCCGCTCAAACAAGACTCAAAACGAGTACGAGGCGCTGGTCCTGCGCGCGAAGGAATACATTAACAGCGGCGATACCTTTCAGATTCAGGTCTCGCGGCGGCTCGCCCGCCGGACAACCGCCCACCCCTTCGCCATCTACCGGGCGCTGCGGCGGATCAACCCATCACCCTGGATGTTCTATTTTGACTTTGGCAAACTTCTCTCGGATCCAGCCAGCAGCCGGGCCTTCCCCCTGCGCCTGATCGGCGCGTCGCCCGAGATGCATGCCCGCTTCGAAGATGGCATCGCAACCGTGCGCCCGATCGCCGGCACGCGCCGGCGCGGCAATACTGAAGCTGAAGACAAGGTCATGGCCCACGAACTCATCACTGACCCTAAAGAACGAGCTGAGCATGTCATGCTGGTCGACCTGGGGCGCAACGATATCGGCCGGATCGCAAAGTTTGGCACGGTCACCGTTCCCGATCTGATGATCATCGAGAACTACAGCCACGTCATGCACATCGTCAGCAGCGTGCAAGGCCAGGTGCGGGATGGGCTGGACAGCTTTGACGTGCTGCGGGCGACCTTCCCCGCGGGAACTTTGAGCGGCGCGCCCAAAGTCCGAACCATGGAAATCATCGAGGAGCTGGAAGGCGAACGGCGCGGCATCTACGGCGGCTGCGCAGGTTACTTTTCGTTTGGCGGGCAGATGGACACCTGCATCATCATCCGGACCATCGTGATGATCGGCGACACGTGCTATCTCCAGGCCGCCGGCGGGGTCGTCGCCGACAGCACGCCCACCGGCGAATTCAAGGAGACGGCCAACAAACTGCGGGCGACGATGGTCGCCATTGACGAGGCTGAGCAAAGCTAGTTCCGCCAACGGATCTATTCTCCGAAATCTGCATCCCCGGCTTCGCCGGGGATGCAGATTTCGGGAAAACGGGTTTGGCGCGATTCCGGAGAAAACATGATCGCCGTCATCGATAACTACGATTCATTCACCTACAACCTCGTCCAGTATCTGGGCGAGCTCGGCGCCGATGTGCGCGTGTTTCGCAACAACAAGATCAGCGTCGACGACCTCGACACGCTCAAGCCGGCAGCCCTGGTCATCTCACCCGGGCCGGGCGCGCCGGACAAGGACAGCGGGATCAGCAACGACGCGTTGCTCCGCTTCAGCGGTCGCATCCCGATCCTCGGGGTGTGCCTGGGCCAGCAATGCATGGGCATCGTCTTCGGAGGCAAGGTTTCGCGCGCGCCGCGGCTGATGCATGGCAAGGTCTCGCCGGTGTACCACAACGGCAAGGATCTCTACCGCCAGTTGCCCAATCCGTTTGATGCCACCCGCTATCATTCCCTGATTGTGGAGGAGCCTCTGCCGCCCGACCTCGAGATGACGGCCTTTACGCGTGAGGGCGAGCTGATGGGCTTGCGCCATCGCCATCACCCGACTTTTGGCGTCCAGTTCCACCCTGAAAGCATCCTCACCACCCACGGCAAAAAGCTGCTGGGCAACTTCCTGTCGATGGTATAGCCGATGATCCAGACACTGATCGCCAAGCTGTTCGACCACAAATCGCTGACCCTCGAGGAGGCCTATGAAGCCATGGATGCGATCTTCTCCGGCAACGCCACGCCGGCCCAGATTGGCGCGTATCTGGCCGCCCTGCGGATGAAGGGCGAGACCGCAGACGAAATCGCCGGGAGCGCCAAGGCGATGCGCTCGAAGGCACTGCATGTCCCAGTGCAGAGCGACCGCATTGTCGATGTGGTCGGCACGGGCGGAGACCGCTCGGGGACGTTCAACATCAGCACGACCGCGGCCTTTGTCGTCGCCGGCGCCGGGGCGCCGGTGGCCAAGCATGGCAACCGGGCCGCGTCATCACAGAGCGGGAGCGCGGATGTGCTCGCGGCGCTGGGAGTCAAGGTCGATCTGCATCCGGAACAGGTCGGGCGCTGCATCGACGAGATCGGAATCGGCTTCATGTTTGCCCAGACCCATCATCCGGCGATGAAACACGCGGCCGGTCCGCGGCGCGAACTTGGGGCGCGCACAATCTTCAACATTCTTGGCCCTCTGACCAATCCGGCCGGGGCGAAGCGTCAGCTCCTCGGGGTGTACTCCGGCGCGCTGACTGGACTGATCGCCGAGACGCTGCGCGAGCTCGATTCGATCCACGTGCTGGTTGTCAACGGCGCCGGCGCCGTCGACGAACTGGTGCTCGATGGGGTGAACAAGGTGAGCGAGTTACGCAACGGTGACATTTCGCACTACGAGTTCAGCGCTCTGGAGTATGGGCTGGCCCACGCCGGAGTCGATGCGTTGGGCGGCGGCACCCCCGAATTCAACGCCGCGATCACCCGAAGCGTGCTCGAGGACGCGGCGACGCCGGCCCGGCGGGACGTGGTCTTGTTGAATGCGGGCGCCGCGCTCTACGCCGCGGATGTGGCGGCCGACATTGGTTCAGGCATCGCGCTCGCCCGCGAGTCGATCCGCTCAGGCCAGGCACTCGCCAAGCTCGAGGCGCTGATCGCGCTCAGCCATCATGCATAAATGTCCCTTAAGCGAAATCCCCCGGCGAAGCCGGGGGATTTCGCTTAACGGTAAAAACATACTGCTCAAACCGTTTCAACGGAATCAACGTTACTGACGGGCTCTTTCCGAAAACTCAGCAGAAAGAGAATGACGACCCCGCCAACAATGCAGATGTCGGCGATGTTGGAAACCGGCCAGTCGAAGCCGATCTGCGGGATACGCAAGTGGATGAAATCCGTCACGTAACCCTGGCGAAAGCGGTCGACCACATTTCCAAATGCGCCGCCAAGCTGCAGGCCCAGCGCAACCCGAGACAGGCGATCTTCCACCGGCAGCCGCGGGGCATAGTAAAGAATCAACCCCGCCACAAACACGAAAACGATGATGAACAAGACCCCGCCATCGGGAAATAGGCTGAATGCCGAGCCCGTATTCTGGGTCCGGGTGAAGGTGAGATACGGCACCAGGAAGTCGAAGATTGGCTGATTCTGATACGGCGCGATGTTCGCCTCAATCAGGCGCTTACTGACCTGATCGGCGACCAGCGCCAGCGCGGCTACGATCAGCAACATGCCATATCGATCGGCGAAGCGCGTCGCGCGCGCGGGCTGCTTTATCACCGGTTCCTGTTTCGTCGCGGGGTTTTCCATCTGGCCGAATGGTATCAGACGTGGCCTCGGAGCCCCTCGCCAAGCACAGAATTCATCCCAGAAGAACCATCCCGGCTTCGCCGGGGATGGTTCTTCTGGAGGATTCTGTCAGGCTTTCCCGGGGGCTGCGGGTCGAAGCAGGCCAACCACGATAACGACAATCCCAGCCAGCAAGGCGATGTGGGCCAGGCTGAACCCGGGCAAACCGCCCAGACGGATTGTCGTCAGGGTCGCGCCTCGCAGCACGCCGTCAAACAAGCTGGAGGCCAGACCGCCCGCAATCAGCGCATATCCGATGCGGCGCCGGCCCTCGCTCTCAGGCGACCACATCCACATCAGGGCCGCCAGCGCCAAGCCGAGCAACTCCACACCCAGCGCCAGCCCGCCCGCCATCCCGGCTCGGGGAGAACCAATAACGCCAAGCTTGCTCGCCTGGTCGATCAGAAAGACCGCAGCCACGGCGATCATGGGCAACAGCACAGGCACGCTCTGACCATCGCGACGGGCGAGGCTGTTCTCGGCTCGCGCCCGGGCGGGCTCGCGCGAAGGGGTTGCTTTAGCCGGCGCGGGCGTCGGCTGGCCGCGGAAGGACGGCTGCGCGACGACGGCCCCGATGTCGATCCGCCCAGTCTGCCAGCCGCGCAGGATCCCGCGGCCGTCGACGCCCGCGCCGCTGTGGCTCAGGCGCTCGAGCAAGAGCATTTCATCTCCGCACACCAGCACCCCACAACTCGGCGCGGACAGAAAATATCGGGATGCCTCGAGCAGTTGGGCGGTGTCCGCCGCCGCGGCCCGGTGCGTGTTGTCGATGACAAAAAGGATCACCGAGTTGGCCAGCGACACGGTATTGAGAATCATCGACGGCAATGCAGCGCGGAAACGCTTGACAAATGCCGATGTCGCCCGCGCCACGTCCGCCGCCGCGGATTCGTTGCCCGGCGCGCGATCGGCGTCTTCCTGCAAGCGGGTGAGCTTGAGGAGCTCCGATCGGAGTCCCGTAATGGCGGGCTTCTCCGACGCCAAAGCCGATTCGGCCAGCGTCTCGAGCAATTCAAAGACGAGGTATTGCCATGGCCGCAGATAGGGTGGCAGGTTGGCCGCGTCGATATAGGCCGACAGAACCTTGCGATGCTCGGCGGTTCGTGGCTTGCGCGGTCCATCCGGCGCAGCCACCCGCAGGACCTCCTCGATGTCTCGCGCGCGGCCAAATAGGGTCAGCATGTGCGGACCCGGCACACCATGCGTGCGGTCAAGCTGGGCCATCAGACCCAACAGCGCGCGCTGCTGGTCGGCCGTAAGCGTGAGCGCGGCATCTGCCTCAACAATCGTGCGTGTCTTTTGCGCCGTTTGCATCCGAGTTGCTCAAGTGTAGCGCAACCTGCGCCCGGCGCCGCTTCAGAACGCATTCGCCACTGGGGGCAATATCCCAACCGAGATTGCGAAGGTGACAGGAGAATCTCACGCGAAGACGCGAAGCCTTTGCTTTTTCGCGACTTCGCGCCTTCGCGTGAAATGCCCTAAACGGCAAATGCACCCCTACTTCAGGCCCGCGCAATTCCCAAATCGAGCGTTTCGCCGTCAAAGGTGTCGGTGCCTGTGTGCCCGGCCGGCGCGTCCGAGGCGCGCAGCGTCAGACTCAGGGTCTCCGCCTTGACATAGTCGGCGAAGGCTTCAAGCGCTTCCGCCAGTCTCGACGTCGCCTTGTATTCGGTGTTGATCCGGTCAGTAACCTTGAACCCCGACGACTTTCGCAGATCGTTGATCCGTCGGACCGCGTCGCGAGCGAGGCCCTCGCGCAAAAGCGGCTCGGTTAAGGCGGTGTCCAGCGCGACGACAATGCCGTTTGCGCCCTCCACCACCAGACCCTCACGCGGCTGGGCCTGGACGAGGATATCGTCCGGTTCCAGCGCGACCACCTGGCCTGCCACGTCGATCTTGACCGGCTGCCCGGCGCGAGTCGTCGCGACGACGACCCCGGGATCGATCGCGGCGAGCGCCGCTCGGACCTTCGGGAAATCCGCCCCAAAGCGCGGACCCAACTTTCGGTTGTCGGGCAACACACGATAGGTGACGAGATCGCTCTCGCGGGCGGAAAACTCAATCGCCTTGATGTTCAATTCGTCCGAGATGACACCATTTTGGCGCAGGATGGCTGCCCGCCCGGCGGGGTCGGCGACGACGAAGATACGGGCCAGGGGTTGGCGGACCTTGACCCTGGATTGCGCGCGCAGGCTATGACCAAGATTGACCGTTGTGCGGGCGATCTCGACATCCGCCAGCAACGCTTTCTCGTCGTCGCTCAACAAGCGTGCCTTCGGAAAGCGTTCGTGATGGACCGAGAAAACGCCGGCCGGCGCTTCGCTGGCGCTGATCAGGCTCATCCCTGACAGGTTCTGCCACATGGCCTCGGTCAGAAACGGCATGATCGGCGCAAACAGCCGGCAGACCGTGGTCAACACCTCGTAGAGAGTCTCGTAGGCGGCACGCTTGTCGGCGTCCATCTCGCCGCGCCAGAAGCGCTCGCGCGAACGGCGCACATACCACTTGGACAGATCGTCGACAAAGCGTTCGCCTGCAAGGGCCGCTGTGCGCGCATCGTAGGCGTCGAGGGCAGACCCGATCTCACCGGTCAACTGCGCCAGGCGGGCCAGCACCCAGCGATCGAGGGAGGTCATGTCGCCGCGGTCAGGATCGCCCGGTGTCCAGCCGTCGATGGCGGCATAGTTGCAGAAGAAGGCGTAGACATTCCACAACGGGATGACGACATCGCGTCGGATGTGATCGAGCGACTTCCAACCAAACAACAGGTTGTCGTCATAGCGGTGGCGGGCGTAGGTCCAGCGCATCACGTCGGCGCCTGCCCGTTCAGCAGCCTCATTGAACTCAATCGAGTTGCCCTTCGACTTGTGCATCGACTCGCCCTTCTCGTCAAGAAGCGTGGCGAAACCGAGGATCGTTTTGGCAGGGGCGCGCTCCTCGAGAACGGTGCTCATCGCAATCAGCGAGTAGAACCAGTTCCGGAACTGGCCCGGGAAGCTCTCTGTGATGAAGTCGGCTGGGAACCAGCGCGCCCACTCCTCGCGGTTGCCGCCATAGAACATCGTGCTGTAGGCGACGATACCGGCGTCAAGCCAGGGGTTACCCACGTCTTTGACCCGCGCCCCGATCTGTCCCGTCTTGGGATCGCGAATCTTGACCTGGTCGACCCACGGGCGATGGGGGGTGTGGCCCTCAAACTTCTCCCAACCCTCGACCGCGCGAGACTTGAGCTCCTCTTGACTCCCGATGACTTCAAAGGTGCCGTCAGGGTACTCCCAAATGGGGAGGGCCAGGCCCCAGTACCGCTTTTTGGAGATCATCCAATCATGCATATTGCGCAGCCAGTCCAGCTCGCGCTCCTTGCCAAACTCGGGGATCCAGTTGATCGTCGACGAGACCTTCATCATCTGATGGCGCAATTCATCCATCGAGATGTACCACTCGTCAACCTGTCGGTAGAGTAACTTCGTTTTGCAGCGCCAGCAGTGCGGGTAGCGGTGAACATAAGTGTCGCGCCGGTAGAGATAACCCTTGTCGCGGAGCATATGCTCGACATCGTTCGGAACATCATGGCCATACCGGCCGGTCAGCATGCCGTAACCGGCCATAAAGTTGCCCGTCTCGTCAAGTGGCGCGACGGCCGGCGTGTCGAACTGCTTGCCGAGCTTGTAGTCTTCAGGACCGCAGCCAGGCGCGTTGTGAACGATGCCCGTGCCCTCGGCCTCGCCGACGTCATCCCACATGATGATCCGGTGGGCGAAGCTCGTCTGCCCCGTTCGCTTGGCCCATTCGGCTTCGGCCTCGATCCAGGCGGGCAGCTCATCGAAAAGGCCGGCGTAAGTCCAACCGTCCATGGCGGCGCCAACAATCGTGCCGAGCAGCTCGTATTCGCCTGACAGCAGCTTGAGCGTTTGCGCGCCGAGCACATAGGCGGCAGCGCCCTGGCGAACGATGGCATAGCTCAGCTTTGGCCCGACCGCGCACATGACGTTGGCCGGGAGCGTCCAGGGGGTCGTCGTCCAGGCCAGAGCATAACGGTTTTCCGCTGCGTTCCACGCATCCGCCGTCTCGGGACTCGCCCACGCCGCGGCATCAACATTCCAGGTCAACAGCTTCATCCGCACGGTGAAGGCGGGATCGGGCACGTCCTTGTAGCCGTCGACCTCCATTTCATGCTGGCTGATCCCGGTCGCGCAGCGCGGGCACCAGGGGATGACGTCCCCGCCCCGATAGACCCAGCCGTTCTTGTAGCATTCCTTGAGGAAGCCCCAGATCTGATAGTTGTTCTCATCGGCAAAGGTGAAATACGAGCCGGCCAGTTCGGGCATGCCCAGCTTGCCC
>JBDSIP010000382.1:0-3361 GCA_039917915.1 Thermoflexales bacterium | reverse complement strand
TGCGCCACAGCGCGGATTATCACCTCCGGTAACTATTTTTCGGGGCTAAGAGGATCACAACCATGCAGTCACTCATCGTCGCCAACGGCGAAGTCAAGGACGAGATCGTTCAGCGCGGCGCGGCCGCTCTGCGCGCGGGCGCCTCCGCGGCCGCGGTGGCCGAACAGGTCGCCCGCGATGTCGAAGACGACGCCGACGATCACAGCGTCGGGTTCAGCGGCAAGCCCAACATCCTGGGCACGGTCGAATGCGATGCCAGTTTCATGGAGGGTACGACTCGCCTGGCCGGGGCCGTGGCCGCCTTGCGCGACATCCGCCATCCCATTTCGGTAGCGCGCCAGGTCATGCTTCGGCTGCCGCACGTGCTGCTGGCTGGGGAGGGCGCTAACCGTTTTGCGGCTGAGATCGGGGCTGAGCGCCGTAACATGCTCTCGCCGGCAGCCCGCGAGTTGTGGCTGGAGCGGCTAAAGGCTATCGGACTGTCGGATGACGAAATCCACGACATTGCGACCGGCCATCCGCCGGCCGATGTCATCACCCTCGTCAAGCGCGCGGTCGGCTGGCGCGATGGCACAGACACCATGAACGTGATGGTTCGCGATGCGGCCGGTCATTTGTCCGTTGCGGTAACAACCTCGGGGATTTCGTGGAAGTATCCTGGCCGGGTGGGCGATTCACCCATCATTGGGGCCGGCATCTACGCCGACGATCGCTACGGCGCCGCGGCCTGCATGGGCCTGGGTGAGATCACGATCCGGCTCGGCTCCTCGCTCAAGGCGGTCACCCTGATGCAAGCCGGCAAGACTATTGGTGAAACCGGACAGTGGGTCATCCGCGAAATGGCCGAAATGCTGTCTCCCGGCGGCGGCGACCACATGAAGCACGTCGACTGGGTGCGGATCATCCTCATCGACGCGCACGGCAAGGCCGCGGCGTTTGCGACTCGCCCCGGCCTGTTTGTGAAAATGCAGTCAGCCGACGAACTTACGCCTCGCGTGGTCGAGGCGGAGTTCGTCCAATAGCGCATCCCCTGGAAACGATACTCCTCGGCTTCGCCGGGGAGTATCGTTTCCAAAACTACTTGCCCTTCACCGCGTGTTCGCGGCGCTCGTCGATGTCATCCGGGTAGCTCAGCGCGTCGTGGCCGCGCTCGCCGGTGCGGATGCGCACCACGTCGTCGACCGGGTAGATGAAGATCAAGCCGTCGCCGGGCTGGCCGGTGCGGGCCGCCCCGACGATGGCGTCGATCGTCTTCTCCACGTTGTGATCGCTCAGGATGATGTTGAGCTGGATCTTGGGGATCAGATCCATCCGATACGCGGTCCCGCGCCAGGACAGGTCGATTCCGCCCTGACGTCCGTGCCCGCGCACTTCAACCACGTTCATGCCCACGATACCGATGGCATGCAGGGCGTCTTTGACGGCGTCCAGCGCTTCTTCGCGGATGATGGCCTCAATTTTCTTGGTCATGATATTACGCTCCTGTCGAAGGCGATTTGGTGGGGATGTTCGCCGCGCGGGTGCGGGGCGCCTGCTGGCTGAGCCGGCCGCCGCCCGACATGCGGACATCGACGGTCGTGTAGCCCGGGGTGCCCATCTCGGGCATGTCCAGACCGGTGAGTTCATCCTTTGGCGCGACCCGCAGCAACTTGAGCGCGTTCAGGACTTTAAAGAACACATACGACAGGCCAAGGACGACAACGGCCACCGCGCCGGCCTCAATGGCCTGGGCCAGGAGCTGACTCGGGTTGCCGGCAATCAGTCCGCGCACGGCGCCCTCCATCCCGTTCCAGCCCTTGGAGGCATCGCTGCCGTTGGCGAAGATACCCACCGCCAGCACGCCCCACATGCCGTTGACGAAGTGGACGGGAACGGCCCCAACCGGATCATCGATCTTTGCTTTCTCGAGCCAGGTCGTGGCCAGGCAGACCAGAACGCCGGCGACGCTGCCGATCAGCACGGCGCCGATCGGATCCACAAACGCGCACGGGGCAGTAATGGCCACCAGGCCGGCCAGCACGCCATTCACAGACATTGCAGGATCGGGCTTCTGCACGGGACTGATGTGCCACATGTAGAGCATCGCCACACAGCCTCCGACCGCCCCGGCGATGAGCGTGTTCACCGCAGCATTAACGGCGAGTTGCCCAAACGCGCCCGTGAAACCGAGCGAGGAGCCCGGGTTGAAGCCAAACCAGCCGAAGAACAGGATGATTGTCCCAAGGATGCCCATCGGGATGTTGTGACCCGGCATGGCGTTGGCGCTGCCGTCGGCGTTAAAGCGGCCGATCCTCGGCCCGATCACCAGGGCACCGGCCAGCGCGACGGATCCACCGATCATGTGCACAACGCCCGATCCTGCGAAGTCAACCGCGCCGTTGCCAAGCCCGGCGATGCGGCCCAGGTTCTGCAGCCAGCCACCGCCCCACACCCAGCCTCCCACGAGCGGGTAAATGAACATGCTCACCCACAGGGCCATCAAACAAAAGCCGCTGAACTTGAGCCGCTCGGCCATCGAGCCGGTCGGGATCGTCGCGGCGGTGTCCATGAAAACCATCTGAAAGATGAAGAAGGCCAGCACGCCGGTGTTGAGGCCCACTCCCGTGAGCAGGAAACCGTTGGTGCCCAGCAGGCCGAACTGGCCGATGCGGAGGCCGCTGGCCAGCAGGCCCGTCCAGTCACCGAGGGTCACGGGCGAATGAGCCCACTCGCCCGCGATCGCGCCGATCGTCGAAACTTCGGGGTACGGCAGGTTGACAGCGCCAAACTGAAATGCAAAACCGGTCAGCCAGTAGCCGACCGCGCCGATACAGAACACCATGATGTTCATCATCATGGTGTGGGCGACGTTTTTGGATCGGGTGAAGCCGGTCTCGACCAGGGCAAAGCCAGCCTGCATGAAGAATACGAGGAAGGCGGCCACCAGCATCCACATGACGTTGAGAGCGAGCTTGACCTCACCGGCGGTCGCTGCGACGTCGGCGAGCGTGGGCGGGGGCGGATCGGCGGCCAGCGCGCGGCTGGCCACGGCAAAGAAAACCGCCAGCGAACTGAGGGTCGCCACGAGGCGAATTGCGTAACGGAATAATGCAGTCCGTTTCATGATGTCACTCCTATTCGAATGCGCCGGAGGGAACCGGGCGCGCCGGGGCAGCGGTCGCGGCTGCGAATTGGGGCGGACTCTGATCGCCTGGCCGGGCCAGGCCTGCATCATGGCAATTTTCCGGATGCGATTCGTTATTCCCTGAATGTCCTCCTGGGTGGCACCAAGCCTGTTGAATTCCTGAGACCACCTACACCGGCTTCTCCGGAGTGTGTGGCTTCAGGAAAAGTGCTCATCAGCATCGTCCGAGTCCGATTG
>JBDSIP010000381.1:0-11690 GCA_039917915.1 Thermoflexales bacterium | reverse complement strand
GCCGGCGTGCCGGCGGGCTTGTGATCCGCATAACCGACCGACGATATCTCCCGGGGGGGACCTGTCGCCCATTCAGCAACGCGCCGTGAATGATTGACGAGATTGATGAGGCCATCCGGCAACTTCTATCGAGGGAGCTGCCAATACGGAATAGCGAGATCGACATCGCCTTCGACATGCCGAAGCGCGAGTGGTCGGCTCGCCTGTCCCGTCCCACGTTCAATCTCTATCTCTATGACGTGCGCGAGAACGTCAAGATGCGCCAGATGACGACGGCCTGGGAGAGCTCCAGCAACGGCGGCACGGCGACCTCGCGCCGGGCGCCGGTGCGGATGGACCTCTACTACATGATCACCGCCTGGGCAACCCAGCCCGATGACGAGCATCGTTTGCTTGGCCGCCTCATGCAGATGATGTTCCGTTTCCCGACCCTGCCGGAAGAGCTCATGCCGGAAACGTTGCGGCAATTGAAGCTGCCCGTCATCATGCAGATGGCCCAGCCGGAGATCCTGGACAAGCCCACCGAGTTGTGGGGCGTGCTGAGCAATGATCTGCGTCCAGGGGTGGGGTTGCGCTTGACCGTAGCGGTCAATCCCTTCGCCGAGGTCACCGTTCCGCTCGTCAAGTCGAGCGAGGTTCGGATGAACCAGCGCGATAGCGCCGGCAACCAACCGGCCGGGGCGAACCTGATGATCCGCGGGCTCGTCCGCGGCGCGGCCGGGGCGGTAAAGCCCAGGCTGATGCTTGTAGAGCGGGGCATGGAGGCGCTGATTCGCGCGTCCGACGAGGGCGTGATTGAGTTCGCGTTATTCAATATGATTCCGGGCGAGTTCACACTTGAGTTCTCCGCTGAAGGGCGCGCGCCTGCGCGCAAGCGCATTGCGGTGCCCGGGGTCAGCTATGACATCGACGTTTGACGCAAGAGAGGAGGGGGAAACTATCGCCAAATCAATCCACATGCGCGCGCGAAACCCACCGGGGGCCGTTTCCCGCGCATCGCCCTTGAGAGCGTTTAGTCGGAGACCGGACAGCGGGGCTCCTTGTCATGATTCGTTCAATCTGCCGCGTTAATCGCGGCCAAGTCCCAACTCGGGAGGGAACATAATGCCAGAATATCTGTCACCAGGCGTATACGTTGAAGAGGTCGATCGCGGTCCGAAGCCGATTGAAGGCGTCGGCACGGCGATGGCGTGCTTCGTCGGGTTCACCGAAAAGGCGTCGTCATCACAAAGGATCGACGGCGAAACGATCATTCGCGACCTGGCCGGCCAGCCTGTCCTCGTGACGAACTGGTCGCAATACGTCGAAACCTTTGGCGGCTTTGTCGACGGCGCGCGCATGCCGATGGCCGTCTATGGTTATTTCCAGAATGGCGGCAGCCGCTGCTATTGTCTGAGCGTGAAGACCATCCCCCGCGCGCAGGCCGTTCTGCTCAACGCCGAGGGCAAGCCGGCCCTCGTGGCCCGGGCCAAGATGGCCGGGCTCGATGGCATGAAGCTGCGGGTTCGGATCGAGCCGGGCGTCGTATCGGGCGCCGTTCACGCCGAGAAGAAAGGCAAGGCCAAGGATGGCGATGCGGCCGCCCCCGAGGCAGCCGGCGGGCAGACCTTTAACATCATTGTTGAGCGCGACCGCGGCGCGGCCGGCTGGACAAATGCCGAGACGATCCGCGACGTGTCGATCAAGGAATTCGAGCGCGAAGACGGCGGCAAGCAGCCCATGGTCGCCTACAAGGACAACAAGACCTCGCAGCTGGTTGACATTCTCCTGGCCGAAGGCGCCGGCGGAGAACTGGCCAAGATGTCGCCCCGCGATCAGCAGCAAACCCTGTCACTTGACAGCCGGGCGCTCGTGCCGGCTCTCATGACCGACTTCAAGGGCGAAGTCACGGAGCGGACGGGCGTCGAGGGTCTCGAAGCCATCGACGACATCACCATGGTGGTGACCCCCGACCTGATGACGACGATGCCGGGGCAGAAGCTGGATCTGACAATGGTCAAGGCCGTGCAGACCATGATCATCGCCCACTGCGAGCGCATGCAGGATCGGGTCGCCATCCTCGACGCGCCGCCCAACATGAACCCGCAGGCGGTCAAGAAGTGGCGGATGGATACGGCCGGCTACGACAGCAGCTACGCCGCGCTCTACTATCCGTGGATCGAGGTAATGGACCCGGCCACAAACCGGCCCGTGATGGTCCCGCCTTCCGGCCATGTCGCTGGTGTGTGGGCGCGCAATGACAACACCCGCGGCGTGCACAAGGCCCCGGCCAACGAGGTTGTGCGTGGCGCGATCGGTCTGGCGTATTCGGTCACCAAGGGCGAGCAGGACACGCTCAACCCGAATGGTGTGAACTGCATCCGCTCGTTCCCTGGCATGGGCATCCGCGTGTGGGGCGCCCGCACCCTGTCGAGCAACCCCGCCTGGCGCTACATCAACGTCCGCCGGCTCTTCAACTTTGTCGAGAAGTCGATCGAGCGCGGCACCCAGTGGGTCGTCTTCGAGCCAAACGATCCGCGGTTGTGGAGCTCGGTTCGGCGCGACGTCACGGCCTTCCTCACCGGCGTGTGGCGCGATGGCGCCTTGTTCGGGCTGGCCCCGAGCGAGGCTTTCTTTGTCAAGTGCGACGATGAGACCAATCCCTCGGACGTCCGCGACCGCGGCCAAATGATCGTCGAAATCGGGATGGCGCCGGTCAAGCCGGCCGAGTTTGTCATCTTCCGCATCAGCCAGTGGGGCGGCCCAGGCTCCGAGTAATCCAGTCTTCTTCAGGAGGAAATAAACCATGGCGAAAGCAACACGCGAGAGCGATCCCCTAGTTGGGTGGCAGTTTGTGCTTGAAATCAACAAATTGCCCGTCGGCTACTTCAGCGAATGCAGCGGCATCGGGTCCGAGACCGAAATCATCGAGCACAAGACGCTGGACAAGAACGGCGTCGAAGTGGTCCAGAAGATCCCCGGCCGGCTCAAGTGGGGCGATGTCACGCTGAAGCGCGGCATCACCAACTCGCTTGCCGTCTACCAGTGGCGCACCCTGGTGGAGCTGGGCAAGATGAAAGAGGCCCGCCTGAACTGCACGATCAAGATGAAGGATCGCGACTACAGCGACGCGGCTGAGTGGACGTTCGACAACGCCTGGCCGCAGAAAGTTTCAGGCCCCGATCTCAAATCCGACAGCACGGACATCGGTATCGAGGAAATGGTGCTTGTCCACGAGGGCATGCGCCGCACGAAGTAACACGGCGACAGGGAGCCGGGCGGCGCCATGGCGTTGCCCGGCTCCCGCGCTGAACGCACATGCAAACCGAGTTTGAATTCACGTTGCCGGTCGGATACCTCGACCAGAATGGCGCGCTGCACAAGCAGGGCGTTATGCGTATGGCGACGGCGATGGATGAGATCCTGCCCCTGCGCGACGCGCGGGTGCGGACAAACCAGGCCTACCTGGCGATCGTGCTGCTCTCCCGGGTGGTGGTGCGCCTCGGCACCCTGCCGGCGATCAGCACCAACATCATCGAGAACCTGTTCGCCGCCGACCTGGCCTTCCTGCAATCGTTGTATGTGTCCGTCAACGAGACTGGCAAAACGACTGTTACAGTGACCTGCCCGCACTGCCAGACCGATCACGAGGTGGATCTGGCCGAACTGGGGGGGGCATAGGCTACCCCTTGGATCGCCTGCGCGAGGAGGTAGCCTATATCGCCTATCACTTTCACTGGCCGCGGGAGGACATTCTCGGTCTTGAGCATGTCGATCGCCGGGAGTGGGTGAAGCAGGTGGCAAACATCAACCGCAGACTCAACGATGAGTAGTTCGAGCGCCCGCGCTCGCGGAGGGGGCATTCCCGGATGACGCATTCGAATGATCGATTCCCAGCCCGACAGGCGCTGGAGGACCCGAACAGCTCGACGAAGGCGATTCCCTGGGTAAGCCTGCCGCTGGCCAATGCGGTCGTGGTGCACGGTGCCACCGGCCTTCCCAGCGGAACCGAACAGGCATCCACGGAGGATGAGACCCTGGCGATCGATCTGCCGTTGCTTGCCGAGCGCATCCTGGCCCTGATGCGCCGCGAGGCCATGATCGATCGGGAACGCTCCGGTTGGATGCGCTAAGGAACACATCAATGACGAGTTATAACCGCGGACCTGTTCCCTCCGGATTCCAGGAGCGCATCCGTTCCGTCGCCCAGAACTACAAGTTCTACCTGGAGATCGGCGGCATTCTGATCGGCGAATTTCTTGAATGCGGAGGCCTCGTGATCGAACGCGAGGTCCACGAAATCCACGAGGGCGGCGTGAATGATTTCGTGCACAAACGGCCGGGCAAACTCAAACTCACCAACATCACCCTGAAACGCGGCCTGACCTACGATCGCGAGCTGTGGAACTGGTGTCGACGCGGGATGTACGACGGAATGGTCACGCGGAAGAACTTGTCCATCATCATTGGTAACTCGGAATACTTGAAAGTGAAGCAGTGGGACGTCTTTGGCGCGTTTCCGGTCAAGTGGGAACTTGTCTCTCTGAATGCATCGACCATGGAGATCGCCTGGGAGCAGATTGAATTGGCCCACAACGGCTTCGCCCTGAATGACGTTGAGCGCTCTCCGATAGGTTCGGGGATGACGCCGGATCGCGTTGCCGCGCTGCAGGCGGCGGCGGATGCGGCCATTAAGGCGCTCGCGCGGGCTGACAACGACAAGCCGGACCAGAGCTTCCTGGCGGCGCTTGCGGCCCGAGCCGCTGAGGCTCAGGCTGCGCTCGACGCCGCACGCGCATCAGATACGCCAGACTCAGAGGAGCTCAAAGTCCTGGCCGATCGCGCCGCGGCAGCTTTGGCGGCCCTTGAAGCCGCTTCGGCATAAAGGACAGTTGAGGATTCGCCATACCCGTGACTGAATCAACCCATGCCGTTCCGGATAGCGCACCGCCCCTCGATTTGGGCCGGCGTATCTTAGCGCGCCAGGCGCGGGCCGAAAGCCGGCTGGCTCCCTGGACGCGGCGGGACTTGAGCGGCAAGACAATCGTCCGCGAGTTGCGTTTCGCCCAACATATTGCCCGCCGGGTGTATGGCCGGGGCTTCCCGGGCGTCACATTTGAAGGCCAGCTCAGTCCAAATGCGCCCCGCGGCGTGGCCCGATTCAGCGAAAAAGTGGTGGAGCGCAACACCCTCGCGGACGTGGCTCGCAAGTATGCGCCGGCCGACGATGGAGAGGCGGGCGAGGCGGCGTCCAACGCGGCGTCCAACGCGCCATTGCCGCTCGCGGGCGCGGGCTCCGGCGAGGCCGGCGGCCCCCGGAATGCTGGCCCTGCTATTTCTGCCGCAGAAGCGCTGCAGCGGCTGGCCGTTGTGCGGCCCGACCTCGACCCGGACTCCAGCCCATTCGCCAAGCTATTCAAGGCGGCGACAGGCAGCGCACAACCTTCGGAGTCGACACTTCAGCGCGCCTCAAGCGATTCTGCCCGGCGGGTCGTTGAGACTTTTCAGCGCGGTGGACCAAGGCCCAGGGCCGATTCCGCGCCGCCGGCGCCCATTCAGCCACGGACTGACAGACCGCCAGCGGCCATTCAACGCCGGGCTGACCTGGCGGCGTCGGCTGCCCCCGTGCCTCTGGCTGTGACACCGGCCCCGGAACGTCCGCCTGCCACGCCGAGCGTGCGCGCGCTCCGTCGATTTGCGAAAGTGGAGGAAGTTGTTCCGGCCAACTTCACGCCACCCCCGGATGATTTTGTCGACGACCTGCCTGAACCTGGCGGGCCGGCCATTCAGCGCGCGATTCCGCCGGTCCCAGGCGACATGATGCCGCTTGCCAGACGTCCTGACGCTGCGCCGACACCCACGCCTGCGCCAGCCACGCTGGTGCAGGCCAAGCGCGCTGCGCAGACCACCGCCCCGGCTCCGAAACGGCCGGCCAGGCCCGCGCCTGCGCCCGCCCGATTGCAGCGCCGGGCCGCGGCGCCTGCCGCGCTGCAGGTGAGCCAGCCGGCGCCTGGGGCACGCCCGCCAGCTCCGGTGGATCGCGGCGTTGAGCTGCCAACCCTGCTTCAAGGCCCGGCTGCCGATGCGCGGGACGAACCCGCCGCACGCCCCATCGATGTCCCATCTGAACGCCCGGCGGCGCGTCCGTCGACGGGAATTCAGCCCAAGTCCGAGGGCGCGTCCGCAGTTCCGCCGCAGGCCGATGATCGACCGGCGGCATCGAACGCACCCACGCCGGCGGGGACGGAATTGCCGCTTCAAGGTGGGCCAGCGGCCGAATCGTGGGACACCGCGCCTGCGCCACCCGACGCACCGATTCAACGTGAAACGCCCGGGGCGTCGAGCGGCGATCTGCCCCTGGCGCGGCCTGCGCGACCGGAATCACCTCCCGGCGATGTCCTCCAGCGCGCGCCGGCAGCCGGTGAGACGCCCGGGGCGAAATCCAGCCCAACGCTTCGTGAGCCTGCTGCGGCGCCCCTGGACGAGGCGCCCCGCCCGCGCCCAGGCGCGCGGGAGCTTCCGGAGGACGTCTCGCGCGACGCGACGGCGCAGCGTAAACCGGCTGGACTATCGACAGAGCCTCTCGCGCGGGCGGCTGCCTCGGCCACTCAGCCGGCGGCTCCAATACAGCGCACGCCGAGCGAAGGGCAGACCGCCGAGTTGCCGATCGCGCGGGAGGCAGTGCCGCCGACCGACCGCCGACCCGAGGCTGGGCCGGGGCCTGCACCGGCAGCGCTGGAACCCCCTCAACTTCCTCCGAACCAACGTCAGACCGCTGATACGCCGGCGGCGCCGGTTCAGCGCCAGACCAGCGAGGATCAGGCTGACGATTTGCAGCGCGCACAACCGTCTGAGCCGCCGGCGGCGCCGATCCAGCGCCAGCCGACTGAGATTCAGGCCGACGATTTGCCACTCGCCCGACCGTCTGAGCTGCCAGCCGCTCCGCCCACTTCGCCGATCCAGCGCCAAACCAACGAGAGCCAGGTTGCGGATTTGCCGCTCACCCGCGCGCCTGAGCCTCCGGCGGCCCCGCCAGCATCTCCGATCCTGCGACAGGCGATTGAGGACGCAGCGAAAGATCTACCGCGCGTCCGCCCGCCCGAGACTCCGGCGGCTCCGCCTGCTGCGCCGATTCAACGGCCTCCGACTCAAGACACGGCGGTTGATCTACCGCTCGTCCGAACTCAGGAGCCAGCGCCACCGCCCGATGGACCGCCGCCCGCGCCGCCCCAGCGTCAGCTCGACGCTGGGGCGACCATTGCTCTCCCGTTGATCCATCCGCCCGAGGCGGCACCCCCGAGCCCTCCCGCAGCGCCGATTCAACGCCAGCCCAGTGATAGGCCCACCGTCGATTTGCCGCTCACCCGGCCGCCGACGCCAGAATCACCGCAACCGGCTGCCTCCGCGCCGCAGAGCCAATCGAAGGAGGCCGGGTTCTCATCCGGGGAAGCGCCAGCCAAACCCGCTGACATTCGCCCCCGCCCGTCTGCCCTGAACCTGGCCCGCCGGGCGGTTCAACGGATGCTGGGTGAAGGCCCGCAGCCTGCCGCTGCGGCTCTGGGGCAGCCCGAGCAGGCCCGACCGGTGGAGGGCGAATCGCCGCCGAGGTTTGGCCCGGGCGAGGTGCCAGCCCAGAGTTTTCGTCCCAGGTTGGATTTCGAGCTGCGGCGTGCTCCGGCCGCGCCCATAGCGCCGGAGGAACCCGGCTCCGCTGCTGTATCAGGTCCAACGACCTGGGCCGAGTCAAACGCAGGCGCGCCGCGTCCAACGCCGATTCCGGCCCGGATCCAGCGGACGCCAGCGCCCATGCCCGCGGTCGCGCGCGCAGGCCGCGGCGGGGAGGCGATTGCAGCAGGGCCTGATACGGATGACGTCGGACACAGTTTTGACCGCGACGACAGCCTTCCGCTGGTGGTGCCGCTTCTCGCGGCGCAGTCACAGTCCGCGTCGCGGCACATCCAGCGGGCCGAAATTTCCGATTCGTCCGGGGCGTCAACGACCCGCCCCGGGCCTCCGACAGCGCCAAGACGCAGTTCCGTCAGCCGGCCGACGGGCTATAGCAGCGAGCCCGCGCCCAAGGTCGGTCTCAAACCGCCAAAGCCCGATCAGGCGGTCCCTGCCAAAGGGAACGAGCCGGACCTGAACTATGACCTATTGGCTCAGAGAGTGTATCCGTTCATCCGGCGTCTCCTGGCCTTTGAACGTGAACGAGAGCGAGGCAGCTAGAAATGACAACATCCTCTGAATCTGTGTTCAGCGCCGCTGAATCCGTGACCAATATTGATCCGCGCCACATGAAGGACGTCATCATGTCGGGGCACGTGCCGGTCCGGGCCATGATCGTGCCCTGGCCACCGGAAGGCATCCCGATCCCGATCCCCTGCCAGTTCAACCCAAACGAGATCACCTACGATGTCGGCGCGAACTACAAGAATGTCTTTGGCGACAAGCTGGAGCCAGGCCTGAAAGAGTACGCCGGGGTGAAACACGAGAAGCTGACCATGAAGCTGGATTTCGACACGTCCGAGTCCGGCTATCTGGACGTGCGGATCATGATGCTGCCGTTGCTTAACCTGGTTAAGGTCAACCCTCTGTGGAAGATCATCCGCCAGGCGATGGGCGCGAAAGTGCGGCCTCCATTCGTCTACTTTATCTGGGGCATGTTCTCGATCATGATGCGTTTCAAGGCGGTCGTCACCGACTTGAGCGTCGTGTTCACGTACTTTTCGCCGGAGGGCATTCCCCTGCGCGCCTCGACCACGGTCACATTCGAGGCCGTGCTCGACGAATTCCTGGGGCAGAACCCAACCTCGCGCTCCGAGGCGCGCAAGATGCGGGTCGTGGCCGAAGGCGAGACACTCGACTACATCGCTTATCAGGAATATGGCGACGCGGCGAGCTGGCGCCATATCGCGATGGTCAACGATATCGACAACCCGATGGCGGTGCGCGCGGGCACTGTCCTGAAGCTCACGCCCATCGACGGAGCGAGCGGCCGATGAGTTTCAAGGTCACGATTCCGGGCTTGCCGGCGCCGCTGGTTGACAAGTACATCGTCAAGGTCATCGTCGATCAACATACCCGCTTGCCCAGCATGTTCGAGGTCCATATCCTCGACGAGATGCTGGCCATGAACTACAAGTACATCGATCTGCCGGCGGTCACGATTGGCACGCCGGTGACGATCATTGCCTACCCGGCTGACCCATCGCCGCTTCCAGTGCCGATCCCGCTGCCGCTCATCAAAGGCGAGGTCACCGCAATCGAGGCGTCCTTCGACGAATTCAGCCGCGCGATCATGATCATCCGCGGCTATGACAAATCGCATCGCTTGCATCGCGGCCGCAAGACAAAGACTTATCTGATGCAGAACGACATGGCGATCGTGTCGCAAATTGCGGCCAGCGTCGGATTGGCGCCGATTGTGACCGTAATCGGATCGCCCCAGCCTTATGTGATCCAGAATCACCTGACCGACTGGGAGTTTCTGCAGCAGCGGGCCAGCCGCTGCGGCGCGCAGGTCTCGGTGGATGCGCTCGGCTTGAGCCTGCACTTTTCGGCGATGAACCTGCCAACTATCCCGGCGCCCCCGCCAATCCTGACCTGGGGCAAGAATCTGCGCAGCTTCAATCCCCGCATCACGGCCGCCGGAGTGGGCGGCGCCGCCGCGGTCAAGGGCCACCACCTGGGTCTTCCCGTGATTGGGGCCATGCCGGTGACTCCGGTCGCGCCCGGCGGCGGCCTCCCGCTCACCGCCGACTTCACATTGGCTAAGACGTTCTTCGGAGTCACGAAGCTTGAAACCGTGCGGGACCTCTCGACCCTCAGCGACGCAACGCTTCTGGCCAAGGGCCTGGCGGCCGAGGCCGAGTTGGACTTTCTGCAGGCCGATGGGGTCGCGGTAGGCCATCCGGGCATCATGGCCGGGGGCAAGGTTCTGATCAAGGGCGTCGGCCTGCGGTTTTCTGGCAGTTATCAGATCGTCCGCGCGACCCATGTCTGGGAGTCCGACGGGTTGTACCAAACCCGCTTCACCATTGGCGGCAGCGAATCGGGGACCCTGGCCTCGCTGGTGGCCAACGCGGAACGGCGTGAAATTGGACGCATGCACGGGGTCGTGGTTGGGGTCGTAACCAACAACAACTGGATCGCCGATCTGGAAGGCGGGAACGTCGGCCGGGTCAAAGTCAAGTTCCCCTGGATGGATGGGATGGAAGAGAGCAACTGGGCTCGAATCGCCACGCCGATGGCAGGCGGGAGCCAGGGTTTTCAGTTCATGCCCGAGATCAACGATGAGGTGCTGGTCGCCTTTGAGCAGGGAGATGTGAACCGGCCGTATGTGCTGGGCGGTTTGTGGACCAAGACCTCGATGCCGCCCCTGGCAGCGCCAATGGCCGTCATTGGCGGCAAGGTGGCCAAGCGGATCATCAAGACTGCGTCCGGCCACACCCTGGCCTTCACCGATGCGCCGGGACAGGAGAAAATCGAAGTCATCGACAAGACGATGCAGAACAAGATCGTCATCGATTCGGTTCTGAACACGATCACGATCGAAGGAACGCAGGATATCAGCATCACTTCAAAGACCGGCAAGATCGCGCTCGAATCCACCACTGGGATCACAATCACCAGCAAGGCCGACGTGGCCATCGATTGCTTGAACTTCACGGTCAAGGCCAAGGCCAAGGTCGCGATGGAGGGCCCCGCCGGGGCCGAACTCAAGACGGTTGGGCCCCTTCAACTCGAAGGCAGTCTGGTAAACCTCAAGGCCTCGGGCCCGGCCGCCATCGACGGCATGCCCGTCCAGATCAACAAAAGCAGCCTTATCGTTCTACCGTAGGCAGTTTCAAATCGAGAACAACCATGCCAGGACCCATACTTACCGTTGGCGCCACCGTCATGTGCGGACATGGGGGCAAGCTCGTCCTTGTGCCCAATCCAAAGGTGATGCTTTCGGGGCAACCCTCCGCGCAGTGGATGCCGGTATTGCCAGTTGCCGGCTGCGCCAATCCGCCGCCACCCGTTAACGTCGGACCCGATGTCACGGTGCCGTTGCTGCCGCCCAGTTTCACCACCAAAGTGATGTGCAATGGGACGCCCATGTTGATCCAGACCATTGCCGGGATGGGCGTGCCCTCGGGCATTCCGATGATGCCCTGCCCAAACGCGGGCCAGATGAAGGTTGTGGCTACCTGACATGAACGAACTCCAGGATCGCGAATTCATCGGCCGGGGATTGTCCTTTCCCCTGCAACTCGATCCGCGCGGCGGCTTGTCGCTGGCCAGCGGCGTGAGCGAAATAGAGCAGGCGATCAAGATCATCCTTGGCACCATACCGGGCGAGCGGGTCATGCGGCCGACCTTCGGGTGTCGGGCCTGGGAATTAATCTTCAACCCCTCCCACTCGGGCACGCACAGCCTGGTGTCGCTGTATGTGCGTGAAGCGCTTGCGATGTGGGAGCCACGGATCAATGTCGATGACATCCGGGCCGGCAACGATCCGTTACATGATGGCGCAATTCTGTGCGAGATTCGATATACGATTCGCGACACCCACGATCCACGAAGCATCGTTTATCCGTTCTATATTGCCGACGAAGAAGGCTGATTCATGTCCATTCCTGAACCCATTCTCGACGACCTGCGCTTCCAGAAAGATCTGGTCGACGAGGCGCGCCGCCGCATCGTCCGATACTCGCCCGACTGGACCG
>JBDSIP010000380.1:0-11264 GCA_039917915.1 Thermoflexales bacterium | reverse complement strand
GGATTTGCTTGCCACTCCGCTGCCCGATGACGATCGCTGTATAGCTCAGCGTAAGCGCCTTGGTGGGCGACAGCGCGAACGTCCAATTGAGGCCGCTGACGGATGTGACGGTGACGACATCACCGTTGGGGCTCTGCACTGCCGTTGACTCCAGCAGAAAGGCGCAGGTGTAGGTAATGCACTTCACACTATCCAGCGTGTTGATAGGCAGAAGGTTCTGCGCGGTAATGCCGATGGCGCTGTACGAAATGGAATCATTCCGGGCGACGATCGTCACGGTGATGATCTCGCCGTTGTAGACAATCCCGTTTGCCGCGGGCGACGCTACACTCATCGTCAGGGTCAAGGTATTCTCCGCCGGCGCCAGCGGAGCAAGCGGCGGGGCCGTCGTAAGGCGGGGCGCCGAGAAACCAGCGACGGACGCCAGCAGCGCGAGGGCAATCAGACCTCGGGGAAGCGCCTGTGTTCTTATCATGGACATGCGGTCGAGTACCAACTGTTGGCGCTGGGCGCTGTCTCCGTCGCAACGCCATACAGATCCTGATAGACCGCGACGACATAATAGGCCCAGCCGCACGTTGTGGGGACAGTCCCATCATCCCACTGTCGCAGGGTCGGACCCATTCCGCTGGATTCGTCCGCGATCCGGGTGAATCCGTTGGGTGGCTTGGCCCGATACAGGCGGAAACCGATAATGTCGCTTTGCGATTGGGACGGGTAGAACCAACTCAGCTTGAGCGGCGGATTGGCCGAATTCTGTCCGGTGAACTGGCTCGGCGGCGGCGGCACTGGCCGCGACCGCAGGTTGATGACGATGAAGCGCGTGCTCGACCCGCCGGCGTTTGTCGCAACCAGGTTCCATGGCGTTGCCGCCGTCAACGAGACAGTCGTATCGCCCGGGTTGGGCACGCTGGCGCCGTTCAGCTTGACCGTATCAGCCCCAGTCGCCGCCCACGAGAATTTCACCCGCGCTCCCGCGAGGACCTCGTATTTGAACGTCGTCCCCGGCAGGCCTGGATCCAGGATCTGGGTAACCTCGGCTTCGTTGGCCGGTGAGGCGCCGCTTGAGGCTTTGAAAACTGTGATGAGCGGCGGCGGGATGGGCGTGGGCGGCGGCGTCGGCGTGGGCGCCGGCGTCGGCGTGGGTGTCGCGGGCAAAGCGTTGACTTCAGCCGTCTGGCTCGTCACCTTGTCGGGGGTGTTTGAGGCCGCCATCAGGAAGAACGTCGTCTTGGCCACCGACACCACAAGGCTGCCCTCGCGGGTCAGGTTCGACAGCTTTCCGATATCCGGGTTGCTGATCTCGATATTGGTGTAGGCGCCCTGGACCTGCCACGACAGCGTGATCGTCGAGGGTGTGTTGGCGTCCAGCACTGTAACCGGGTTTGGAAGCGCCTTGAAGTAGGCGATGACCGGAGCCAGGGGCAGCGGCGTTGGGGTGGGTGCCGGACCAACGGTCACGTTCTGCTGGCGGCTGACCTGGACCGGCCCGTTGTAGGCAGTCAGGACATAGGACGTGTTTCGGTCCGGCTTCTGGCTGATGGCGCCCTTGGGCGGATAGCCATCCGCGCCCGCAATCAGCGGCGCGATGGTGACCCGGTCCGCGCCCGTCACTTCCCATTCGATCGCGATCTCCATCCCGGCCGTGATGACAACTGGCTTGACGTCAAATCGCACGATCTGTGGCGGCGGGATCGGTGTTGGCGTCGGTTGGTTGGGCCGAATCGCGAAATTCTTCTTGTCCTCGCCGTAGTAGTTCTTGGCCACCAGCTCGTAGCGCAGATCACCTTCGACCTTGACTCGCCGCTGGCCGCGCGCAATCTGATCTGCCGGCAGGGTTTCGGGAGCGCCATTGGTGATGAGCGACAACTCGGTGCCGTTCGACACTTCCCAGAAAACCGTGATCGTGTCGCCGGTGAGCGGCGAGCGCGGGTTCGAATCGAACGACACGATGACGGGCTTGACCGGGTCGACACTGATCGCAATCTCACGCGCCGGCGGCGCGAGAAACGGCAGCAACCGGGACAGGAAGTTCTCGCCGGTCAGGCGGTAGACCTTGGTGTCGCGCGGCTTGATCTCGCGGGTGCCCGCCGTGCGGTCCAGCTCGCCGATATCAGGCTCGATCCGGCTCGTGGTGAACGGCGATGCATTCCAGCGCAACGTAAGCGCCTCACCCGCCACAACGCTCGTCCGGTCCGCCCCGAACTCGTAGAGTTGCGGGCGAAAGACAAGAATGACGAGAAACGTCAGCAACGCCAACGCAAGCAGCAGGGATCCCACGCCAAACAGCGGGCGATTGGTGATCATCCCCGACGCAACCTGGGTCAGCGGCACAGGCCCGAGCAGGGTGGCCGTGAAACTAACCGGATGGGTGGTCGCGCGGGCGCTGAAGATGCGCCGGGCGAAGGGGGTGATGTAGGTGGTGACCACCGCGGTCTCTTCGGGCGCCACGCGCAATTCGATCTGACGGGAACGCCGCGGGGTGCCTTCACCCTGCTGAAACTCGAACTGGCACGCCCGCTCATCGTCGGTGCCGTCCAGCCGGACTGGCAATTCGGCATTGCTGCGGTTGGTGATATCGAGGACGGCCAGAGCAGTGTGCCGATTCTTCTGGAAATGGACCGCTTGCTGTTTGGGATCAAGCTCGCTCATGTCGAACGCGTAATACGGGTTCAACGTGATCATCGCGCTCCGGCTGCAGACGTGGTCTGGATAGTCCTCGGAGCGAACCGTCACAACAAACGGATGCGCGCCAGCGCGGCTGGCCGGTTCGCGCGGCGCGCTGATGGAGAGTTGCACATCCTTGCGGCGGCCCTCGAAAAGGCGGATCGCCCAGGATGGCTCGCTGGATTGCACCCATTCGGCCGGCAATCCCTCCACCTCGATCGTGAACTCGGCCACAAGCGGGCCGCCGTTGGTAACGGTTACCGTGAAGTTGACCTGGCTGTCGACGTCGACCGTCCATGTCCGCTCGGACAACTCAACCAGGATGATGTCATCCGGCCGGTCAGCGACCATCTGCGGACGCGGCGTTGCGGGCGTGGCGCTTCCACCGGCGGAGGTTGGGACTCGACCGGATGTCAATCCTTCTCCGGCGGCCAACGCCATGCCGGCCGTTACGGCGCCAGCGATCGCGGCTGCGCCTGCGCCTGCGCCGCGGGGGGCCCGTCCGCCTCCAGTTCTGCTGCCCGCGCCGGCGATCGGCGACGGCGAGGTCTTGGCTTCGTCCAGCCACAGCAAGGTATATCCGGCCAGCCCAATCTGGTCAAAGGGCTGCGCTTCCTGAGGCATGTTGCGGGCAACTGGGTCGCCATTCAAGGTGACCGCGTTGTCGCCGAAGTTGATCAACTGATAGGGCCGCCGCCGGCAGTCAAGCACCGCATGAAAATCAAGCACACCGGGCGCGTCGATGATGATGTCGTTTTCCGGGTGCCGTCCGATGTTGACCACACCCTTCTCGATCTCAACATTGAGAAATCGAATGTCGCCGTTGGGGAAGATCAGTTCGAGCTGGCTCATGGTCTTGTGCGTGGTGCGCCGTCTAGAGTCGGATCAATCCCGCCCAATTGAGAAGGAACAGGCTTAGCCCAACGACCGCGATGGCGATGAGGCCGGCCAGTATCCATGGCAGCCAGAAGTGCCCGGCCGACCGGGCTCCCAGCACGATGGAAACATTGTCGCAGGTAGTGGCGATACCCTGCGCGTCGAGCTCGATCGGCCTGGACTCCAGCGTCAGCGCATAGGGCGCCCCCAGGGCTGCCCGGTTGGGTTGCGCGCGGAGGGTCAGGGTGAGCGCATCGCCAGGCGCGATCTGAGGTGTCAGCACCCAGAAATCCTGTGGACGGGCCGGTTTCGGCGGCGGGGGCGAAGGCTCTTCGAGCACAGCCATGGCCGTGCTGGTTGTTGGCGCGCCTGCGGTGGCCATCGCCACCATGCCGCCACTGGCGCCCTTGGCCTGCTTGATGGCCGCGCCGGCTTTGCCCTTCAACTCAGCGGCCTGCTTGGCTGCTTCGGCGCCCGCTTTCTTGGCGGCCTCTACCTGTTCCTTGTACGCGCTTGCTTCTCCGGCGACCTTGTCGATTTTCGACTGGGCATCATCCACCCTCTGAGCCGCAAAAGTGGCCTGGCGCATCGAGTTTCCGGCGCTGTTGAGCGGCCGCGCGATCGCCTCAGGCATGATCGCCGAGATACCCATCAAAATGTCCGAAATGGTGTTTGTGATTGTGACCCCGACCCCGACGGCCTCGAAGACCTTGTCCTTCTTTGCGCCCAGACCCTTGAGGTTCGGCTTCTCGATGGCGACCTTCTCGCCCTGGGCATCTGTCTGAGCCTCGGCCTCCGTGGGCGAGCCTGCCGCTCCGGCCCGAGCCGCCCCGGCTCGAGCCGTCATCGACGCGCCCGCGCCGACAGCCGCCCGCCGCATGGCGGGCGCGGGGCGGGACCGGGCAACGGCGACCGCCGCCGCGTTCTCCTCGCCATCCAAAAGCGCGCCCAAATCCTGCAGCGCCAACGGCTGGTTATTCATCAGGATCGAGATTTGCGAACTCTTGCGCGAATCGATAACACGCAGCCCGAATCGCGACGGGATATTCCCTGTGTTGGCGACATCCAGGGCGACGGTTCTGGCCATTCCGCGCCGCCAGCTCGCGAAGATCTGGCTGATGACCCACAGGCTGGCCAGGATGGAAAGAATGGAAAGCAGCGGCCCGATCACTGTTGCCAGGTTGATTGGCGGAATCAGCGGCGGCGCAATCTGAAATTCCGCCGCGGCATCCGCGGCGCGGCCGAGCTCATCCGTCACCTTCACGGTCACGCGGTGCGCGCCGGCCGTCATGTCGGCCGTCTTGATCACGATCATCGCGGGCGTTTGCCCCTCCACCGAAGAAACCAGCTTGTTGTCGACCAGCGTATCAACCCGCCGCAGCGCCACCGGCGATGTCAGCGCGATGGTCGCCCGCACCTCGGCGCCGGCCCGCAATGGTTGCCCCCCTGGCGTGTCCGACGTCACATTGACCGAAACGCCAAGCGGGGCCGGCACCACGACGTTGATGATGGCGCTGCCTTCATTCCCGGCCGCGTCGATGACTCGGGCAGTCAACCGGCGCGATCCAATCGCCGCTTGCGAGGCATCCCAGTCCACGATGAAGGGGGAACTGGTCGAACGGCCGATTGAAACGCCATCCAGAAGATACTCGACCGAAACAATGGCCGCAGGCGCGCTGGCTTGCGTGGAAAGGCCGACCCGGGTGGAAACGACCCGCCCATCGTTCAGGCCCAGAATGTTGACCGAAACCTTGCCGGGGGTCGCGACAAATTTTGATTCAGCCCGTGCAGTTCCCGTCCGGGCGGCAATGACGAACGCGTGGGGGGAGCCATCCGCCTTGACCGACGATCGAAATGAAACCCGATAGCCCTGGCGCAAGGTCAGGCTGAGCGATTGCAGATAGCTCGACACGCCGTCGGCCGTCGCGCTGACATAGGCCGCGCCGCCGGTCTTCTGGCCAAGCTCGGCCAGATCGGGTTTGTTGCGCGCGCCATATCCAAACGCATAAACCGGGGCCTTTGCGTTTTGCGCGGCCAGGATGGCCGCGGCCGATGTCGTCCCGGACGTGTCACCGCTGTCGGTGAAGAGCGCCACGGCCCGCCGCGCCGACGACGCGGTAAAGGCGGCGGCCTCGCGCGCCGCGGCCTGGGCGCCATCATTCATGGCGGTGAACGTGCCCCCGGCCTTCAGGCCGTCGAGCGCGGTCAGCAGCGCCTGGGCATTGCCGGTGGCGGCCTGGGCAACCTGGGCCGCGCTGCCGAACGCGATCAGGGCGCCCTGATCGCGGGCTGAGAAACCATTGATCATGGCCCGCACGACGGCCTTGATCGCGTTGAGTTCGTCGGGTGTTGTCGCGGTATCGATGGCGAAGGCGATGCCGATCGGCTGGGAGGTATCGCCCTGCGCCTCCACGTCGGCGGCCGGCACCTCGTTTCCATCCTCGAGGACCTTGAGATCAGCCCCGCTGACGCCGCTGGCCGGAACCCCGCCGTCGCTCAGGATGCTGACATACGAAACCACCCGCGGAAAACCCGAGGTGTCGACGCCGGAAATGGCAATCGAGGATATGGTTGCGCCGTTGGGCAGGCTCGCATGCGCTGAGGCCGCGCCCAAAGCCGCGGATGCGGCCAGCAGCCCGGCAGCGATGGCGCGGCCGAAAACCAGTCGATGGGTCACGCCTCTACCTCCTGGGGACGCAGCCGGAGAAGCGCGCTGTGCGCGAAGTACGGCGCAACGCGTATGGTGGCGCTGGCCGCGGCCGCCTCGCCCGGATAGGCGTCGGGGGCGGTCACTCGAATCGTGAATGACCGTTCTCCCGCCGGCAAACTCGGGCCCTTCGGATGAATGATCCGAACGGCCACATCCTTGGTCGCGCCCGGAAAGAGGAGCGGGCTCGCCCCAAGTTCGTAGCAGGCCAGGGGCAGGCCACTCACTTCGACCCGGAACTGCACGCCCGCTTCATCTCCGGTGTTTTGGACGACGACCCGGCCCTCAATCGGCAAATCGGGGGCCAGGATCGGGCTCGACAGCGTGACCTGCATCCCGATCTTGTCGGAGCTGACGCTGCCCCCGGCCCGGGCCAGCACAAACGCCGGCAATCCGCCCGTGCCGCCCGCGGGCGGAAGCGCGCCCAAAGTCCCCGCCGGCGCCGCGATCGCGAGAGGCCCCACCCGGGTGAGCGTTCCTCCGACGAGCATCGGCAATACGGGTTCGTCATCGCCGCGCATCAAAATGGTGTACTCGCCGAGTTTGAAGACCATGCCCGGCGCGATCTCAGTAGCCGCGCGGGAAGGCAGAATCTCGCCAGCGGCTCCCAGCGCGACGTCGACGTCACTAAGATTGACCAACCGCCGGTCGCCGGGCCGGTTGGCCGATGCCAGAAGTTGCGCATGCCGGGCTGCGATACCGCTGCCGCGCGCGCTGTCCAGCACCACGTCACAGCGCGGGTCGCTGCCGAGATAGATCAAGCTTTTGTCGAGCTTGAACTCGCGCATCCAGCCATCCCGGTCGGTGATGAAGAGTCTTGGCATTGGTTGTTATTCCCAGCGAATCGAATCCCTTGTGTTGGCGGCGGCTCTAGCGGGCCCGTCCACAGGCCCAGGCCAGCACATTCTGCCCGAACTCGTGCCCGGCCCGAATTTCTTCGCGGCTGGCCGGCCCGCCAGCGCGCTCGCCCTGCCACAGGGTCGCGTAGTCGCGCAGGCTGAACAAGACTCCATTATCGCTGGCGAGCAGCGCGCCAGCGCCTGCCGCGCCCGCCGGCAAGGCCCCAAAGACATGTGGCTCACCCAGCAGAACATGCCCGGGACCCAGTTCGCGCAATTGCACGCCCAGGGTCTGAAAGAGATCCCGCAAACCTGCTTCGGCCGGACCATCTCCCGCGGCCGCTTCAGCCACCAACGTCGCGCCACTCTGCAACGCACTATAGAGCCCCTTCATGTCGTCGGCCTTCAGGGTGAATGGGCCACTTGCCAGGATGAAGATCAGCCCGTATTTGCCAAGCGATCCGCCGGGCGCGACGGCCTCGTCGACGGCGACGCGTATCCCGGCCTTGGCGGCCGAGCGGGCGAGCGCGTTGATGCCCGCAACCGCCTTCGGGCTTGGGCGGCCCACCTGGATGATCCCAGCGGCCAGCACCCGCGCTTCGCCCGGTCCGATTGCGCTGCGGAAACGCGTGTCAATCTCATTCTCGATGGGGTGCGCCGGATCCTTTGGATTCGTCGCGGGCGCGGTCTTCGCGCTCCGCAGGATGCGGGCCAGCTCAACGTGGGCGGAAGATGGCGGCTTGTCGCCGGCCTCGATCGCATACTCCTGGCGCACGCGCAGCGCATTGTCATCCTGGGTGAGTTTTTCCAAGCGCGGCGCGCTCTCGCCAAAACTGAGAAACAGGCGAACATCCCCGATCGCGTTGGCCAGGTTAAAGGCCACGGGCTTGCTCACCACAATCAGGTTGCCATCCCCGTCCAGCGCCGCGCCTGGCGTGACATACACCGAGCGGTCAGCCGGGTCGCTGGCGATGACGGTCAATCCGGTCAAAACGCCGTGACCCAGCCCGAGCCGCGCCACGGCCCGAAGCTGATGCCGGTGATAGTCGTGGGCTTCATCCCACACGTCGGCGGTGACGGACATGCCGTCCGCGGGTTTGATGCGTTTTGCGGGCAGCGCCTGCAGGAACTGTTCGGGGTTTGCCATGGGAATTCGGATTAATACTCGAAGATGTCGAGGGAATAACTCGTGTGAGCGGGTTTCTCCGCCTCGATGATGGATTCTATGACGGCGCGACGAAGCTCGGCCTCCGCATCGGTGACGCGGGGCAGGCGCAGAGTCACCGCAAAGCTATGCGGCACGTTGTCCTGTCCGAGCGCAATGCTGGGGCCCAACAAAGCGCTCTTGCCGAGGGCGAAGTTGCGCGCTCGCTTTTCGTCGATCTTTGGCTTGACGCCAGTGTACAGCTCGAGGAATTCAGCCAGGCCGCCCGGCGTGCCCCGGCGCCGATACAGGGATACGATCGACGACAACAACCGGCGCTGCTTGGCCTCCGGCCAGCGCGGATCGAGGGTGAGATCCACCCAATGGGCATACCAGCGCAGCAGGCCAAGCGGCATCACCATCGGATCGAAGTAATGGTGAATGTCCGTAATCTGGCGTTCGATCGGTCCCCACAGACTCTCGGCCATCATCAGCAGCTGGCCGATCACGGCGTCATCCCGATAGATGCTCGGCAGATACTTCAAATACTTCGCCCGGCCCGGAATCAGCATGGTGATGGCCTCGCGCGCAAACGTGCGCCCGCCGTCCGGAGATGTGATGATGGCTTCCGCCAGGATCTGAAGCTCGGTCGCCTGCTCATCGACGTTCAATCCGCGCGGGGCGATCCTGCCCATGATCGCGAAATCATGCGACCCGCCCGCGGGCAGATCGCCCTCGACCTCCCAGGTGATCAGACGCGAGTTCGAGACTTCAGTCACCGGCGCCGGGCTGCCCAGGCCCTCAGGCGACTCATAACCGGTCACCTCAATGTCCAGCGGCACGTCAACCGGCACACGCAGGCGGGTGGCCGGGCGGAGCAGGTCGACCCGGATCATCAGCCGGACTGGGTCGCCCGAATAGCGACGGTACTCGGAAGCCGCGCAGGCAATCCGGACCGGCGGCGCTTCGAGCGCGCCCGCTATCGCGGCCGATTGTTTTCGCGCAGCCATGATCACCTACAACGTCACGACCCTCACGTCGTGATCGAGCGAGCACAGTACGCCATCCGGCGGCACCTCGATGACGCGCTTCTCGGTGGCGGTCACAGTGGGGATCTCGGGGTCGGTCAGTTTGATCGGGACCGAGCCCAGTTTGACGTCACGCACATGCTTGACGCCCGGCACGCGCTGGATGAGGGCGTAGATCTCGGACAGATACAGGTCGCGGCCGATCGGCCAGCCCTCCCACGCCTCGCCTTCGGGCGGCGTGTAGCCGCCAATGGCCAACGGTGTGATGTAACCTCGCAACGTCTCGCGCACTTTGGCCTGAACCACGTCCGGGCGCGCATATGACTGCAACACAACGTCGGTGATGACCCTGACTCCGATATAGATCGGTTCGCGCACCCGCATGGTCACGGTCAGCAGGCGGAACGCGTCAATCTTGTTGATGATGGCGGTCTGGGTCGGCCCATCCAGGCTGAGTCGCGTCAGATCGCCATGCCGGACTGCGTCGAAGGCGGCCGGGATCACGATCAAATCCACCATCCCCGGGGCAAGCGAGGCGCGGCCTTCCAGCGATCCGCCGCGATCGGCCTGTTTGCCCAGGAAAGGATTGCACTTGACCCGGGCGACGTTGGTGCTTGCCTCGCGCGCGAAGTGCTCATAGTCGTCGGCCGTGACCGCCCGCTTCTGCGAGCGTACTTCCTGTCGGGCGCGGTATTTGGCGGCTTCAACCGTTTCCGGGTCGAGGCCGCCCGTGGCTCGGACCAGGTTGCTGACGTTGTCCACATATGCGATGGCCGAACGCATTTGCACGACCCGTTCTTCGGGCACGTTCCCGGTCACCCCGCCACCGTAGCGATACTGGCTGAAGCGGATACCGCGGCGCGCTTCAGGCACCCGCCCGTAGATGATGACTTTGCCGTCCTGCTGGCGCACAGCCGGGCCAAAAGAAACCTCGCCCGTGGCCGTGTCCAGACAATAGTGCCGGTCAAAAGGACTTGAGCCCGAGAACTCATCCACCCGCGTCCACGGCACCCAGACCAGCTCACCGTCAACGGATTCCTCGACTTCGACAGTCTCACCCGCGCGCGGATCAAGGACCGGCGCATATTGCAAGCGGAGCTTTTGCCCGGGTTCGCCGTCGCTGGCCCCGAGCGTTTCAAAGTAGACGAGGACGGCGTTGGTCGCCCAGGTCGCGGCACCCAGGGCGTAGGCCCGCAGCCCGGTGAGGCGGGGCGACTGCGAGTACGGCCGCTGGGTTTGGGATGGTTCGTGGCGGCAGCGGATCCAGTACGCCGTGCGACCATGCACGTCGGAGGGCTTGGCGCGCAGGGGGAGATACAGGACGAGCGAACCCTGGGCGTTGTTCAAGCCGCCGGTCGTATCCGCCTCGCGTGGCCGCGTGCTCGGATGGATGCGTTGCCACTCGTCATTGCCGATCGAGCACTCCCAGACCAGCGGGGGATTGTCGCGTGAGATGCCCGTCGCCTGGGTCTCTACACAATCAAAAGCCAGTTTCAGCACGTAGCCGGCGACCGGCTGGTCGGGATCAAACCCAATGTAGAACGAGTCCCCGGTCAGCGGTTGCGGGTTGAAAACCTGAAATGGCTCGATAGACAGGCGCGCCAGAAAATCGCGATTAAACTCCTGTTCCCGGCGCAGATAGGACAAAATCGGGCAGCCAATCTGTAGCGATTCGTCGGTCGTGAAGATGACCTCAGGCTCGTTCTCGGCCTGGCGCGCGGAGATCTCGTATCCCCGTGGCACGGTCGTGGAGATGCTGTGGTCCTCATCGCTCACGGGGAAAGGCACCGCCAGGCGGAAGGTCACCTCGGTGGTCGCGCTCCTGGCCGGGCGCAGCCGCACGCCCAGCAAATCCAGAAAGCGCGCGTAGTTCTTTTCCGGCACCCGGTTGAGCCGGTAGGTGATGAGCTCGGTCATCCAGGCGAACAACTCGATCAGGGTGATCCCCGGATCGCTCACGTTGTAGTCGGTCCAGTCGGGCGAGTATCGGATGATGCGGCGGC
>JBDSIP010000379.1:0-13413 GCA_039917915.1 Thermoflexales bacterium | reverse complement strand
GCGCCATGCGCGGCAATGGTTGCGCCATGCGCGGCAATGGTTGCGCCATGCGCGGCAATGGTTGCGCCATGCGCGGCAATGGTTGCGCCATGCGCGGCAATGGTTGCGCCATGCGCGGCAATGGCTGCGCAGAGCGCAGCCTGAAGGCTGCGCCTACATGCGCGCGCTGGGCATGCGAGTCATTTGCGCACAGGCCGATTTGGCCTACACTTCTTGTTTGTTATGCCAGCCTTGATTGAGGGGCGGCTCAGGGCCGCCCGCCGAAGCGCTTTTGTCGGCCGCGACGCGGAACGGGCGCTTGTGGCGTCCGCCCTCGCCACCGACGTCTTGCCGTTCTGCGGGCTGCACGTCTACGGTCCCGGCGGGGTCGGAAAGACGTCCCTGCTAAAGATGTTCGGCGATGCCGCCGCCGCTTCAGGCGCTCTGGCGGTCTACGCGGATGCGCGGAACCTGGACCCGTCCCCCGCCGGTTTTTTCACGATCTTGCGGCTGATGTTCGCGGCGGCTGATCCGACAGGGTGGAAGGACCGCCCCGTCTCGGTCGATGTTGAGCAGTTCTGGCGCGACGTGAGCGAGTGCGCGGACGCCCGTCGGATCGTGCTCTTGCTGGACACCGTGGAGACGCTGGCGCCGCTCGATGACTGGCTGCGGGACGTCTTCCTGCCGCCGATGCCGGAGACGGTCCTGGTGGTCCTCGCCGGCCGGCAGCCGCCCTCGGCCGCCTGGCGGGCCGACCCGGGCTGGCAGACCTTGATCCAGGCCCTGGCGCTGCGCAACCTCGGCCCCGATGAGGGCCGGGCTTATCTCTCGAAGCGCAGGATTCCGATCGATCAACATGCCCAGGTGCTGGCCTTCACCCATGGTCATCCGCTCGCGCTGTCTCTGGTCGCTGACACTTTTGCCCAACGTGCGGATGCGCACACTTTCCTGCCCGAGGAATCGCCCGATCTGATCCGCACGCTGCTCGAGAAGTTCGTCCAGAAAGTGCCGGGGCCTGCCCACCGGGCGGCCCTGGAGGCCAGCGCTTTGGTGCGGAGCATGACCGAATCGCTGCTGGCCAGCATGCTCAACATGCCGGACCCGGCCCTCGGCGCGGCCGAGGCCGTGCGCGAGTTGTTCGATTGGCTGCGCGGCTTGTCGTTCGTGGATTCCGCGCCGGGCGGGCTGCTTCTGCATGATCTGGCTCGCGACGCGATGTCGGCCGATGTGCGCTGGCGCAACCCCGAGTGGTACACCCAGCTTCACAATCGGGCCCGCGCGTATTACAACGCCGGGATGAAACGCAGCCAGGGGCTCGAACAGCAGCGTTTCCTGTCCGACATCATCTTTCTGCACCGCGACAATGCCATGGTCCGGCCGTTTATCGACTGGCAACAACAGGGCGGCCTGTTTGTCGATCATGCCCGCCCGGCCGATCTGCCGGCGTTGCTGGCGATGGTGGAACGGCATGAAGGCGCGCCGTCGGCCGCAATCGCCCGCTATTGGTTTGAGCGGCAGCCGCATGGCATTTCGGTGGTGCGCGACACCCAGCAGCAGCCGCGTGGATTTGCCCTGCGTGTGTCGATGCGGGATGTCGACGATAGCGATTGCGCGGTCGATCCAGCCATGCGGCCAGCCCGCGACTGGATGGCCCGCAACATCGGACTGCGTCCGGCTGAGGTGGCCCTGCATTTTCGATTCTGGATGGGCCACGACACCTACCAGGCCGTTTCGCCGATCCAGAGCCTGATCTTTCTGAATGTTGTCCAGCACTACCTGGTGACGCCCCGTTTGGCCTGCCATGTGTTCCCAACCGCCGCTCCGGACTTCTGGATGCCGGTGTTGTCCTACGCCCAACTGCAACGCGCACCCGATTGCGACTACGCGGTCGCACGGCAATCGTACGGGGCGTTCACTCACAATTGGCGGGCGATGCCGCCCACGCTGTGGCTCGAGATTCTGGCCCAAAAGGAAGTGGGCGCCACTCCGACCGCGTCGGCCAGCGATGGCCCGGCCACCGCCGCGCTCAGCGAAGTCGAATTCGCCGAGGGCGCCCGGGACGCCTTGCGCGATTTCAATCGGCCTCAGGCGTTGCGCGCCAATCGGTTGCTGAATGCCCGTCTTGTCATTGACCACTCCGGCCCAAATGCGGCCGAAATGGATCGGGTGTCTGCCCTCAAATCCCTTGCCCAACAGGCGATCGATGCGCTGAATTCCAGCCCGCGTGACGCCAAGCTCTATCGCGCCCTGGTTCACACCTATGTCAAACCGGCCCCGACCCAGGAGAAGGCCGCCGAGCTGCTCGACCTGCCATTCAGCACCTATCGGCGGCACCTGCAGGCGGGGGTGGCGCGGGTCATCGAGATGCTGTGGGGCCGCGAGCTGGGCGGTTGAGCGGATATGGACAGGGAATGAGCCACAATTGACCTGTCCCCGAGCCAATTAAGCGTGTATCGTTGTGGACATGAACCCTATCGTCCCCACCAGCGCCGCGCCGGTTCGGTCAAATGGCCACGCGGCCGGCGAGACCGAGATTGCGCTGCGTCTCATTGCCGCCTGGAACACCCACGATCCGTATCCGATCGAGGCGCTTTTCGGGGAGGATTGCGTGCTCGAGGATTGCGCCATCGCGGTGCCATTGCGCGGTCATCGCGGATTGCGCCGAGCGGTGCTCTTCAACTTTCTCGCCTTTCCAGACGTTCATTTTGAGCTGGTCAGCCAGATTCGGGACGGGGACAGAATGGCGATTGAGTGGCGGGCCGAAGGCACGCATGCGGGCCGGTTCATGGGAATTCCTGCCACCCGCCGGCGGGTGATCCTCGAGGGCATTACGCTGCTCACCCTGCGCGAGGGCCGGATCGCGCGACTGCGCCGGGTGTGGGACATCGCCGGCGTCATTCGCCAGCTTGGATTGCTCCCCGAGCTTGCGCAAATCTAAAAGTTGCCGGAAGAGCCATTCTCCGGCTTCGCCCTGGAATGGCCCTTCCGGCGGTGATTCTTCGTGGCGGTGGCCGGCGCGGTTGTATCATTGCGCCTTCTTCCAATCGACGAAACAGGATCCGCCATGCGCCACCTCCTCAAGAACAAGGCTCTCTGGAGCCTGACCCTCGGACACTTTGCGATTGACCTTTTCTCGGGCGCGCTGCCGATTGTGCTGCTTTACCTCAAGGACAGCCTGAACCTGTCTCTCGAGCAGGTCGGTGTGGTGATCGGCCTGTACGCAATTTCGACCTCCCTCGCCCAGCCGTTGTTCGGGTATTTCAGCGATGCGATCGGCGGGCGTTGGTTCGCCGTCGGCGGGTTGTTGTGGATGTCGATCTTGCACGGGTTTGTCGGCTTCATGCCGACCTATGAGACGGCCCTCTTGATCGCAGTCGTGGCCGGGTTTGGCTCGGCAGCCTTCCATCCGCAGGGCGCGAGCGGCGCGAACGTCGCGGCCGGCGACCGCAAGCAGGCCGGGGTGGCCATGTTTATGGTGGGTGGCAATACTGGTTATGCAATTGGACCGTTGCTTGCCGGATTCATCCTGGGCGTGTTTGGCCCGCGCGGCACGGCCGTCCTCGCGGTTATCGGGCTGGTCATTACCCCGGTGCTGTATGTGCTGACCGATCCGAAGTATGTGCCGATCACGGCCCCGATCGATCGCAAGAAAGCAAATTGGAAGATCCAGCTCAATCCGGCCTTTACAACGGTTGCGGTGCTGGCCCTGATCGGGGTGATGTCGTTGCGGGCGACATCGCAATCCTCGTTCACCAGCTTTGTCCCGCAGTACTTCACGATTGTCGGCGGATTCAGTCATCAGGAGGCTGGCACGCTGTCGTTCCTGATGCTCGGCGCGCTGGCAGCGGGCTCGTTTACGGGCGGAATGCTGGCCGACAGGGTAGGGCCACAGCGGGTGATGGTGGCTTCGCTGCTGGCGACCGCGCCGCTGATGGCGATCATGGTCCTGCTCGGCGACTACCGGGCGTTTTTCATCGCGCCGCTGCTGGGGTTTGCGTCGGGGGCGGCCTGGCCGCCGATGCTGGTCATGTCGCAGACGCTCTTTCACAAAAACGCCGGGGTCGGCACGGGTATCGCCCTGGGCTTTGTCTTTGCGATGGGCGGGGTGGGGACCAGTCTGACCGGATGGCTGGCCGTGCCCGAGCGACTGGGCCTGCTTATCGCGCTGCTGCTCCTCGCAGCGCTGCCGCTCGTCAACGCTTTGCTCGTGGTGTTCTTGCCGTCGCAGCGGCGGCTGCAGGCCGCGGTCGGCGCCGTTTGATCAGGTTTGGTCAGGTAGGAAAGGTGTGATCAGATCGCTCCTCTTTGATCACTTGATCAAACCCTACTCACCCGACCAAACCTGACCAAACCTTACCAAACCTTACTCACCTGACCAAACTTTACCGAGCGTCGAGCCGTTACGGTTCGCGGAGGGCCAGCCACAGCCGCGCGTCATAGATCAGGCCAAAGGCGACCAGCAGCGCGCCGACGGGCGCTGCGCCCAACGCAAATAGAAAGGTACTAGTGGGGAAGGGCAGCAACCCGCTGGGCACCGCCCCGGCCACGGTGGGCACGGCCAGGCCCTGGGCGACGGCAACGGGGACGGTGATAAAGACGATCGTCAGGAGCAGCACCAGACCGCGGAAGGCCCACACCCGGGCGGTGATCAGCCAGAACCGCGGCGCGCTCCAGCGAATTGTCATTGCGAGGCTGCGAAGCGAGCCCCGCGCGCTGCTACTCAGGGTGGCGATGAAGCGAAAGCGCAACAGTCCTTCGACAACCACGACCAGGCTCGATCCACCCAGGGCGGCCAGCCAGTAGCCGACGTCGAGCGTCTCGAAATTGCGCCCCAGCTCGGACCATGAGGCGTAGGTGCCGCCGCTTCGCCGAAGCATGTAGCGGACATAGGTGTGCAGTTCCGTGAAGGGCGGTCCTGGATCGGGGATCAAGGCGCCGATGGCCCGCGAGACCGCGGCCCGGGCGATCTGGGCCAGGTCGTTGGTCAGCCGCCCGATATTGGATTGGTCGAGCCGGACTTCGCGCAGACACAGGGTAAGGGCGACTGCAGCCACGGTCAGTAAAGCGCCATATACCAGGGCGACGACCAGATGGGACGGATAGGCCTTCAGGCCAGCCCGCAGTGCCTCGCGCAGCGTTGGTCGCGCACTGCTCGGTTGGAGGGCGAGCCAGATAATCGCCGCCCGGGCGAGGATGACGAGAGTCGCGCCGAGCGTCGCCTGGACGAGGAGCTGGGTGATGGTGTTGTTGGCCGACGCGCCGATGTAGCTGCCGGTCCGGGTGTTGATATCGATGGTCAGGGCGTAGTTGACCACCGCGCCGATCAGCCCCGAGCCGCCCAATCCGAAAATGGTGAGCCAGAAAAGAGGGCCAGATCGCGAAGCAGCGACGTGCAGGGTCTCGGACACCAGGGCACGGAAGGTCGGCGCCGCATGGGCACCGCGCCCGGTTCTGCGCTGGAATAGATCGAGGGGAGATCGCCGATGGGCGATCCGGCCTGCCTTGTCGATGACGTATTTTAGCGGAAATCGCCCTACTGCACATCAAACCGTGCGAACCCCGTCGAGGCCCCGCTCGCGCCGAAAGCGGTCACCCGAATCGTGTATCGGCCGGGCGGCAGATCGCCTGGTACCGTCCACGTGGTGAGCTGATTGTTGACCACCGCGCTGAGGTGCGGGCCGCTGATCCAACGCCACTCGCCGGGCGAGTCGCCGGCCCCGAACTCGACCTGATAGCGCTCAAACCCCGGCGGGTTGACCGTGCCCCGGATCGATAGCGCATCAGCCCGCCGCACGACGCCGTTGCCGGGAGTGATGACCGCGATGTCGCCGTTCGTCGGCGGAGCGGGCGGTTGGGCGGCGATGACCGGATTGTTCTCGCGCGCCGCGCGCTCGAGCGCGGGATCGGCCGGCAGGGGCGGCTGATCGGCCCGGAAAAATTCCTTGGTCCTTCGATCGGGCGCGCAGTCTGCCGAGGGCTCATGCCCGCCGTCGATGCAGATCTCTCGCTCGATGATGTTGCCCGGCCGGGTGAACTGCGACACCGGCTTGCCCTTCAGGGCGTCCTCCATGATCTGATTCCAGATCGGGGCTGCGCCGGTCGTGCCGGTCGTCCCCTTCATCTCGCTGTTGTCGGTGTTGCCCACCCACACCCCGACCACGAGTTGGGGTGTGTATCCGATCGTGAGGTTGTCGCGAAAGTCATTGGTCGTGCCGGTCTTCACGGCGGCCGGGCGCCCCTTCAGATTCAGAATGCTCCCGCGGCCAAAGCTCCTGGCCCGCGCGTTGTCGTCGCTGAGAATGCTGGTGATCAACCAGGCGTGCTCGGGCGCAATCACCTGGGCCTTGCCCCTGGGCGCTTCGACAGGCGCCGCCTTCGATTCAATTCGGCCGCGGACTGACTGGGGTTCGGCCGTTGGCGCGGCGGCCCTGGCCGGCTCGCCGAAGCCGCTCAGATAGTCGCGCACCAGCGTGCCGTCCGCGCGTTCCACCCGCGAGATGGCCGTGGCGGGATTGCGCACGCCACCGTTGGCGATCACTGCATACCCGGCCGTCATGTCGAGCAAGCGCGCTTCGGCGCCCCCGAGCGTCACCGCCAGGCCATAGGCGGGGTTGGGCGGGAACTGGATCCCGACCTTTGCCGTCAGGGTCATGAAGGCCGACAGGCCGATCCCGTCCATGGCCAGCACCGCCGGAATATTCAGGCTTCGAGCCAGGGCTTCGCGCATGAGCACGGCCCCGTGATAGGCGCCGTCGTAATTGACGGGCGTGTATTTCTGGCCAAAAGCGTTCGTGAATGTGGTCTGGCGGTCCCAGAACATCGTGGCCGGGGTCGATCCTTTTTCCATCGCAGCAAGATAGGTGAAAGGTTTGATGCTGCTGCCCGGCTGGCGCGACATCAGGGCGACATTGACCTGGCCCTTGATCGTCTCACTGAAGAAGTCGACACTCCCGACCATGGCCAGGATCTCCCCCGTGCGTGGATCCATGACCACCGCCGCCCCATTCCCGACGTTCTTGTCCTTGAGTTTTCCGATCTGCTCGCGCACCGCTTTTTCGGCAATAGTCTGAAGGTTGACGTCAAGCGTGGTGCGAACCCGCAGCCCGTCGCGATAGAGCTGCTGGCCGAACTCGGCGTCGAGCTGGTCGCGCACATAGTTCATGAAGTGCGGGGCGACCGACGAGAAGTTCACCCGGCCCGGGATGAAGGTCTTCTTGCGGGTCGCGTCGAGGGCCGGCTCGACCTGCGCTTCGCTGATAAGCCCGCGCTCGGCCATGAGCTCGAGCACCACCTGTTGACGGCGCAGAGCGCGGTCCTTGTGCAGCACCGGGTCCCAGTAAGCGGGCGCCTGGGGCAGGCCGGCCAACAGCGAGCCCTCGGCCAGGGTCAGGCCCAACGCAGGTTTCCCAAAGTAGGTCTGCGAGGCCGCTTCGATCCCGTATGCGAGGTTGCCGTAGTTGATCTCGTTGAGATAGATCTCGAGAATCGTGTCGCGCGGATAGAGCCGCGAGACTTCATTGGCCAGCACGATTTCGCGTAACTTGCGCGAGAGAGACTGGGTGCTGCGTTCTTTGGGGTCAAGCAACAAATTGCGGGCGACTTGCTGGGTGATGGTGCTGCCGCCGCTGACGATGTCGCGTTCGGTGACGACGTAGTACACGCTCCGGACGATGGCGATTGGATCGAAGCCGACGTTGTAGCGGTAGAAATTGGGATCTTCGGTCGCCAGCGTCGCCTGCTTCACGTAGTCGGAGATCTGGGCGATATCGACCCGTTGGCGCCGGCCGGCTGTCGGATCGGTGGGATCGGTCAGCTCGACCAGCAGATTGCCATTCCGGTCGTAGATCTTGGTGCTGGCAAACTGGCTCTGCTTTGACAGAAGCTGGGTCGGATCGGGCACTTCGCTGGCGATGTTCATGTAGAACAGCACACCCGCGGCTGCGGCGATGAAGAACAGCCCGACCCCGATGACGGAAACGGTGAAGAACAAGGCGGCCAGTCGCGAGAACCGGCTGCGGCGGCGAGGCTTTCGACCCCTGACCGCTGGCCGCTGACCGCTGGAAGCTTGCTGTGGTTTGCGGGCCGGTGTCTGCGGTCCTTGCGATGCCGTCGGCGATTTGCGGTCAGCCTTCGGCGGTCCTGCCGCCGCCGACTGAGGTCCCGGCGAGGCTGGCGGCGCTTTACGATCCGTTGTCCGCGGTTTCGGCGATGGCGCTGGCGTTTCGCCGTCGGTTGTCGGCGCGCGCTTTTCGGCCGGCACGTAGCCTGGGCGTTGCGATGGCGGTGTGGGGGCACGCGATGGCGCCCGCCCGGACGGACCGGGGTGAGCGGGGCGGGACACTTCGCCGTTTGGGACGTTCTCTTCGGGCATACCTTGCTGTTTTCCATGCCCGCATCCGCCATGATGGGCCGGCCGGGCGTCAGGATGTTATCACCGGGGTGGGGCCGGGATTCTACGCTTGTCCGCCGCCCGCCGGTCGATCGGTCGGCGATGTGTGGGTCAACGCCGCGGGTAGGCGCCAAATGTCCTATGCAGGTGCGGCGCGCTGGCGCCTACCTGCGAGGATTTTCGCGACGACTGCCGCCTGGGGCGGCGGCGAGCGCCGATGGGTCACACGTGATCGCGACCAGTACACCCCGCTGCCTAGCTTGATCGTGGCGATGGCGTCGCCGACCAGGGTGAAGGCGCCGGGGCGGGGTGTTTTTGGAAGCAAAACCCCTTACGAAACGGCGTGTTGAGTCGTTGTCACGGCCGCCGCGCCCTGGCGCAGCGCCGCGATATTCGCTTCGCGCATCTCGGGCCGCTTGGCGGTCTTGGCAATCAGTACGCGCTCGAGTGTCTCGAGCTTGAGCACGCCGCTGATGGCCGCCAGCGCACCGACCGCCACAACGTTGGCCATCTGGGGAAAGCCGAGCGCCTGGGCGATGGCGCGAGCCGGCACATCGATCTCGCGAATGTCGGACCGTCCTGAACGCTGCTCAATCAGCGTGGCGTCGACGATGAGACAGCCGCCCGGCTTGACCAGTGGCGCGTAGCGGGTGAGGGCCGGCGGGTTGAGGACGATGACGTCCGTCGGGTTGCGCACCTGAGGCGAGCCGATCTCGTCGTCTGAGATGATGACGGTGACATTGGCGGTGCCGCCCCGCATTTCCGGCCCGTAAGCGGGAATCCAGGTGACGTGCTTGCTTTCCTCCAGCGCCGAATAGGCTAGCAACTGCCCGGCGAAAAGAACGCCCTGGCCGCCAAACCCGGAGATGACGATTTGATGTTCCATGCTATCTACATGCCTGCGCATCAACGGTTCGATCACCCGCGTGACAGCGCTTTGACCGTGTCGGCGACCTTGAAATCGCCGAGCGGAAAGTAATTGACCATGTCGTGCTCGACGTAATGCAGCGCGTCGGTCGGGGTCATCCCCCAGTTGACGGGACAGGCCGACAGGATCTCGACGATCGAGAATCCCAGGCCCTTCTGCTGGATCTCGAAGGCGGTCCGAATCGCCTTGCGAGCGCGATTGATGTGGCCGGGGTCGTGGACGCTGCGCCGCACAACGTAGGCTGCGCCTTCAATCGTGGCCAGCATCTCGCTCATCTTGAGAGGGAAGCCGGTGGTCTTGGTGTCGCGACCGCGGATCGAGGAGGTCGTCTTCATCCCCGGCAGGCTGGTCGGCGCCATCTGCCCGCCGGTCATGCCATAGATGGCGTTGTTGACAAAGATGACGGTGATGTTCTCGCCTCGCGCCGCGGCGTGAATGATTTCTCCAGTGCCAATCGCGGCCAGATCGCCGTCGCCCTGGTAGGTGAAGACCATGCGATCAGGGTGCACCCGTTTGATCCCGGTGGCCATCGCCGGCGCGCGTCCGTGCGCGGCGCTGGCGAAATCGCAGTTGAAGTAGTTGTAAGAGAACACCGAACAGCCCACCGACGCCACCCCGATCGTGCGCTCAGTGATCCCCATCTCGTCCATCACTTCGGCGACCAGGCGGTGGATGATGCCGTGGGTGCAGCCCGGGCAGTAATGGGTGATGGCTTCGGTCAGCGCATGCGGGCGTTCATAAACGATCTTCAGTTCTTCAGTCATGCCAATTTGCCTTGCGGCGCAACGCGCCGTCAGTTCAATCCGATGGGGGCGGCCCGCTTGGGCGCATCGATGCCATTGGTCCGCGGCGCCGGCATCGCCTGTTGGATCGCTTCGAGAACCTCGTCCGGGAGCGGCATTACCCCGCCCATCCTCCCCAGAAAGTCAATCGGCACCGGCGATCCCGTCGCGAGGCGGACATCCTCGAACATCTGGCCGGCGTTCAACTCGAAGACCAGAAACTTGCGCGTGCGCGCAGCGAGGGCGGCCAGGCGTTCCGAGGGGAACGGATAGAGCGAGATCGGCCGGAACAGGCCGACGTTCAGCCCGGCTTCGCGGGCCTGCCGGATGGCGGTCTGGGCGATGCGGGCGGCCGAGCCAAAGGCGACCACGAGCAGATCGCAGCCTTCCGCAAAACGCTCGGCGTAGCGCACTTCGTTGGCCCCGATCAGGCGTTGCTTGTCCTGGATCAGAGCATTGATTTTGGCCATCTCCACGGGCGAGAGGTTCAGCGAATGGATTACCCGCCGCGGCCGCCCAACGCTCCCGGTCAGCTCCCAACCTCGGTCGCGCGGGACCAGCTCGCGCATGACCGGCATCTCGACCGGCTCCATCATCTGGCCAATGTTGCCGTCGGCGGCGATGATGACGATGGTCCGATAGCGGTCGGCCAGATCAAACGCGGCGTAGGCCATGTCGGCCGCTTCCTGCACCGATGAAGGAGCCAGCACGATCGGGTGATAGTCACCGTGTCCGCCGCCCTTGACGAGCTGAAAGTAGTCGGCCTGAGTTGGGGCGAGATTGCCCAGGCCCGGTCCCCCGCGCATCATATCGACCATCACCATCGGCACGTTGCTCGCCGCGATATATGACAGGCCTTCCTGCATAAGCGACACGCCCGGGCTGGACGACGACGTCATCGTCCGCGCGCCTGCGGCCGCGGCCCCGTAGACCATGTTGATGGCCGCCAGCTCGCTCTCGGCCTGCAGAAAGGCGCGGCCCAGGTCCGGCATGCGCCAGCTCAGATACTCGAGCAGCTCGGTTTGGGGAGTGATGGGATAACCGAAATAAGCCTCAAGCCCGCCGCGCACGCATGCTTCGGCGATGGCCTCGTTGCCCTTCCAGAGTTCTTTCGTCATTGAAAGCTCCGTGAACGTTCAGGCCCGGGCCGGCTGCAACCGATACACGGTGATGGCGGCGTCCGGGCAGATGGTTGAACACAGCATGCACCCGGTGCAGCGTTCCTGAGGTTGAGCGTTGGAAAAGGTGATCAGCGCGGCCGGGTGATAGCCGCGCGGGGTAAAACGACCCGACAACTCGATGACGTGCTTGGGGCACACGGCGACGCACAGGCCACAGCCTTTGCACCGATCCTCGTCAACGAGGATGTCTCCGTGCGCGCGCGATGGCGCGGGGGTTCTGAGAATGGGCGCGTCAGGCGCACCGAATATTGACATGAATTGCCTCCCTCGTCGTGGAAGTTGGCGCCAGCCGGGAGTATCATTTGCTCCTGGTAGCAGCAAGCGACATAAGAATAGGCCTCTGGCCGTCACGTGTCATCCGTTATCTGCCCAGTCTTGGACTAGCCAGTTGGGTAGCCAAGCTGACCAGTCCACCGACCAACCCGCTAAGTCTCATCTAAGTTTTGTCTCAGTTTCCGACTGGACACTTGTCCACTTAGAACTTATGGACGACCCAATCGCCCGTCTGACGGGGCACCTGGCGGCACTGCAGCAGATCACCACTCGCGGCCTGCCCTCCCGCGCCCAGACCGAGCGCTTTCTGGACGAGACGCTTGATCTCGTCTTTCCACAGATGGTGGGGAACACCGAGCCGTGCACCGCCGATGACCTGCGCTGCAACATCGATCGGGCCATGGGTCTGCTGCGCGAATTGCTGGAGCCCCTGCCGGACTTTGACGCCTGTCGGGCCGATACGGTGACCCGGACCTTCTTTCTGGAACGCCTCGGCGTCGTGGCGGAACGCCTGTGGCGCGACGCGCAGGCCATCTACGACGGCGATCCGGCCGCGCGCAGCCTGATCGAGGTCGTGATGGCCTACCCCGGCCTGCAGGCCATCGCCACCCATCGGATCGCGCACGAGTTCCACCTCGCCGGCGTTCCAATATTGCCGCGCCTATTCGCGGAGGTGGCCCACCAGCGGACCGGGATCGATATCCACCCCGGGGCGACGATCGGCGACTGGTTCTGCATCGATCATGGCACCGGCATTGTCATCGGCGAGACCGCCGAAATTGGCGAGCATGTCAAGCTCTATCAGGGTGTCACCCTGGGGGCGCTGAGCGTGAGCAAGGAGCTGGCCAGCTCAAAGCGCCATCCGACAATCGGCAGCCACGTCATCATCTACGCCAACGCCTCGATTCTGGGCGGCGAGACAGTCATTGGCGACCACAGCATCATCGGCGGAAACGTGTGGCTGATTGACAGCGTACCGTCCCATTCACTTGTGTATCACCAGGGGGACGCGCGCCGGCGCAGCCTGCTGGCAGATGGAGGAAAATAACGAATGAAAGCAAATACCATTCTCGACACGATCGGCAACACCCCGCACGTCCGCCTCAATCGGCTGTTTGGTTCCGCCCACACCGTCTATATGAAACTCGAGCGGGCCAACCCGGGCGGCAGCATCAAGGACAGGATTGCGCTATCCATGATCGAGGACGCCGAGAAGCGCGGCGTGCTCAAACCCGGCACGGTCGTCATCGAGCCCACCTCGGGCAATACCGGCATTGGCCTGGCCATGGTGTGCGCAGTCAAGGGCTATCAGCTCATTCTGGTCATGCCCGAGTCCATGACGATCGAGCGCCGCAAGCTGATTTCGGCCTACGGGGCGACCTTCGAGCTCACCCCGCGCGAGAAGGGGATGAAGGGGGCGATCGCCAGGGCGACCGAGCTGGTGGCGGCGACGCCGAACGCCTGGATGCCCTCCCAGTTTGACAACCCGGCCAATATCGAGGTCCATCAGCGCACCACGGCCCGCGAAATCCTGGCTGACTTTCCGGAAGGGCTGGACTACCTTATCACCGGCGTCGGCACGGGCGGTCACATCACCGGGGTGGCAGAAGTGCTGAAGCCGGATATGCCGAACCTCAAAGTGTTTGCGGTTGAGCCGGCCGCCTCGCCGGTCATCAGCGGCGGCGCGCCCGGGCCGCACCCGATCCAAGGGATTGGGGCCGGCTTCGTGCCGGTCAACCTGCATACCGCCATTCTGGACGGTGTGATCCAGGTCACCAAAGACGAGGCTTACGCCTGGGCCCAGCGCGCGGCGAAAGAGGAAGGCATCTTCATCGGTGTCTCGTCCGGCGCGTCGCTGGCGGCCGTATCGAAGAAACTGGC